>NZ_JBFOCS010000078.1:0-204527 GCF_040907905.1 Aeromonas sp. s13
AGCGAGTAATCGCGCTGTGTCCGTTTCACACCTTGTCCCATCGGGTTCTCCATTTATTGGGGGGAAAGGTGTAAACCATATTCAGGACGGGACATGGCGATCAAAAAAGCCCGTCACCAAGGTGACGGGCTTTTTCATGGCATAGTGCCAGAGCACAAGGTGATGCGATTACAGCACCTTGGCGATCGCCTCGCAGAGGGGATCGATATTGGCGCGGGTAATACCGGCTACGCTGATCCGGCCTGAGCCGACGATGTAGATGGCAAATTCGCTCTTGAGGCGCTCCACCTGATCCTTGGTGAGACCGGAGAAGGAGAACATGCCGTTCTGCTCGCGGATAAAGCTGAAATCCTGGCTCACGCCGAGGGCAGCCAGCTTCTCGACCAGCAGCTCGCGCATCTCGCGAATACGCACCCGCATGGCAGCCACTTCTTCGACCCACTCGGCATAGAGAGCCGGATCGCTCACCACGGCGGTGACCACAGCGGCGCCGTGTGACGGCGGGTTGGAGTAGTTGGCACGAATGACGGTCTTGACCTGAGTGAAGGCCACATCGGCGAT
Source organism: Aeromonas sp. s13 (assembly GCF_040907905.1). NCBI lineage: Bacteria > Pseudomonadati > Pseudomonadota > Gammaproteobacteria > Aeromonadales > Aeromonadaceae > Aeromonas > Aeromonas sp. s13. Next base: position 562 of record NZ_JBFOCS010000078.1, read on the forward strand.
CTCTTTGGTCGCGCTCACCAGCGTGAAGGCGCCGACCCGCTCGTTGTAGAGGCCGAAGTTCTTGGAGAAAGAGCTCGCCACCAGCAGCTCGTCATGGCACTCGGCGAAGATGCGCAGGCCTTCGGCATCCTCTTCGATACCACGGGCAAAACCCTGATAGGCGAAGTCAAACAGCGGCAACCAGCCGGCCGCAGCACTCTGCTTGGCCAGCGCGCGCCACTGATCACTAGTGGGGTCGATACCGGTCGGGTTGTGGCAGCAACCGTGCAGCAGCACCAGCTCACCCGGCTGCACTTCGGCCAGCGAGGCCTGCATGGCAGCAAAGTCGAGCCCCTTGGTGGCGGCGTCGTAGTACTTGTACCACTTGACGGTCAGGCCCGCGGCCTGGAATACGCTGACGTGGTTGGCCCAGGTGGGATCGGAGATCCAGATGGTCTTGGCCAGACCGTTGCGCACCACGAATTCGGCCGCGATACGCAGGGCACCGGTACCGCCCGGCGCTTGCGCGGTCTTGGCGCGACCGCTGGCAACCAGCGCAGAGTGCTGCCCGAACAGCAGTTGCTGCACGATGCGGCCATATTCGATATTGCCTTCAATACCGAGGTAGTTCTTGGTCTTCTCGTCGGTCAGCAGCTTCTGCTCGGCTTTCTTGACGCAGTGAAGAATGGGGGTGGCACCGGACTCGTCCTTGTAGATCCCTACGCCCAGATTGATCTTGTGGCTGCGAGAGTCAGCGCGGAAGGCTTCGGTCAGGCCCAGGATCGGATCCGCTGGGGCGGCAACAACCTTTTCAAACATGGTATTCCCTGTATTCCGTTGAGTTCGTTGGGTGGCAAAGCGGCTTGATAAACAAAAGCGCTCATCTGGCGAGCGCTTCGTCAACTCTTTATATCACCGCGTTCAATGAGGGAAAACCGCTTTTTGGCTCGCTTTCAGGCCAATTTCAACCAACGGCATGCCACGCTGGCGCCAGCGCACACACCTCGGCCGACAAGCCACCATTGGACTCAACCAAACCGCTACAAACTGCTAACAATGACTTGGGGATCCGGCTCGGTTCCCACGGCCTAGCCTCAGTCAAAGGTTGGGCATACGCACTGAGGATGGGAGCCAGATCACGGGGCAGCCACCAGCTGGCCGGACGACCCAAGCGCTGGGCCAGCGCCTGCAGCCGATCCACCCCGGCAGGGTCGAGGGCGGTGAGATGACTCCACAACACATTGGGGGGCAAGGCGGCCACCACCTGCTGCAAGGCAAGGGGAGCCGATGGGGGTGCCCACACCAGCAAGGTGCCAGCATCAAGGGGCAACTCGGCAAAGGCGCCGACGCTGTCTGTGGTGATCACCCGCTCGATACTCCCCTCCCCCCACAGGATCTTGCCAAGACCCGCCAGGGTGCGCTCGGGCAGCGCCACCTCCCCCAGCGCCTGCAACCAGGGGGCTGCGTCGATCAGGGTGCCGCCGCTAAAAAAGAGGCTGAACGGCTGGGCGGCGCGCAAGCGCAACAGCTGATCGGCGCAGAGCCGGATCCCCTTGTCCTCGAAATCAATCTGCTCGTTGGGGGTGAAGTTCACTTCGCTCTTGCGATAGAGCGCCGCCAGCACCCGTTCGTTGACCAGCTCCCCCAATTGCCAGCCCTGTGCATGCAACCACTCCTCGGGCTCGGGGGGGGCGGTGGCGATCTCGGCCAGCATCAGTTCGCGGGTGAGATAGCGCCGCCCGGCCGGAGTGAGCTCATAGCTGTGGCTGCCATGGGCGAGCAGCAGCTGGTTATCCTTGAGCAGGCCCACCAGCGGTTGCCACTGGCGGCCACGGATCACCACAGGTGAGTGGCTCAGCAACTGCTGCGCCAGCGCCCGCCATTCGGGGTGACTAAAGTCGATCAATTACAATCCATCCCTGTCAGTGCTCAATCGGATAAACAGCCTGAAAAGTTACCGTTACAGGCCGATGACGCCAAGCCTCCCGCGCCAATTACGTGACCTCGCTCCCTGCAATTCTCCCCAAACAGAAGAGCCCACCGTGGGGTGGGCTCTTCCTTGGATAACACTCGACGCTTATTCGACGTTAAGACGCAACTCGGCATCGTGCCAACCCAGTGGCAGGGTCAGCAACTGATCGATCAGCTCCCGGCGATCGGATTTCTCCAGATAGGCAAGATAGAGCGGACGGCTCAGCGGCTGGCCCCCCTCCACCAGATGGAGCGCCCCCTTCTCGAGGAAGGGGCTAACCATCCGCCGTGGCAGGTAGGCAGCACCACCGTTGGCCAGCACGAACTGCAACGCCATGCTGGCGGAGCTGGAGTGCAGCACCGGGGTCTTTTGCAGGCTCTGCAAGCGGCTGGGTTGCGGCTCGAAGCTGGTGCCCCAGTCGAGGTGGATGTGCGGCATCTGCATCAGGTTGTCGGCATTGGCGGCCGGATCCCGGCTCACTAGCTCGAACACCAGCTCACCGATGGGATGCAGGGCAATCTCGTCGATCTTGGTGGGCTCGGAGAGCAGGGCCAGATCGAGGGAGCGCTCCAGCAACTGGCGGCAGAGATGCTCGCGGGAAGCTGTTTCCAGCCGCACCGCCAAACCGGGCGCCAGCGCATAGATGTGATTGAGCCAGTCGTTGAAATCGAGCTCCCAGAACACCGCGGGCGCGCCGATGGCCAACTGCTGGCTGAATCCCGGCGAGAGTGCCACATCCTGCTTGGCACGACCAAGGGTGTGCAAGATGGCGTCTGCGTAGGGCAGCAGACGTTCACCGGAGGCGGTCAGACGGATGTTGTTGCGATGACGGGCAAACAGACTGACACCCAGTTGCTGCTCTAGCTGGCGGATCCGGAAACTCACCGCCGACTGGGTCAGGTAGAGATTTTCAGCAGCCCGGCCAAAATGCCGGGTCTTGCTCACCTCGATAAAGGTCCGAAGCAGCTCGGTATCCATTAATCGATGGACTCGTCACTGCCACCACCGCTGCCACCACCGACATCAAAGCTGCCGCCACCGCTGCTCTCTTCGCTGGCGCCGCCAACGACGGTGCAGAGGCGATGAACGCGCTTGGGACCAATCACCTTGAGGTACTTGAACCACACCTTGGCATGGGGGTTGGCACCGGCTTCGCCGGATTTGACCTGCTCGACGAAGGCGGACTCGACATCGTCACGGGGTGCAAGGTTGCCCTGGTAGAGTGCCAGCATGGCGGTACCATACTTTTCCAGACTGTCCGCTTCGGCCACAGTGAATTCGCCACTGCGACGCAGGCCACGGGGAAAATGTTTGAAGTCGTTGAAACGCTTGTCTGATTCGAAGCTCATAGTGCTCTTTTTTCTGGTTAGTTTGACCTTTGCGGGCAAGTATCATCAGGCCATCGCCGAGTGCAAAATCAATTTTCTCACTATGTTAATAAATATCTTTTATCGAAGTCACTTTGCCCCATCGCTGACGCCGATTTTGTGGCATAACACACAAAAAACGTTGATAAATAATAAACTTATGTAAACGTGCAGCCAATTTGCACGTCACTTTTTGGACTGTGCAGGCAAAAATAAAGCGCCATACGGCGCTTTATTTATCACATCAGGTGAACCAGCTGAACCTTTGGTTCAAACATGCTTACTCAATCATGGCCGGTTGGGCCAGGTTGTCGGCACGCCACAGACGGTAGCGCACTTCATACTCCTGCGGCACGTAGATCACGAACGGCAGTTTTGAGTTGTAGTTCACGAAGAAGCCCTGACCGTAGATCTGGACGAAGGTCTCTTTCTGCTGGTTATCCGGGCACATCATCAGGGTGCTGATGGGGTCGGAGACCTTGCCCAGTTTCAGGTAGTTGTAGCCCCAGCCTTTGACGCTGTGCTGTTCCAGGTTGCCTGCAAAACGCGGTACGTTGCAATCAACCATCATCTTTTTGCCGACCTGCAGCTCGACCATCATGTCGGCTTCTTTTTCGACTTCAGGCAGGCGGATCACCACACGTTCCTGATTCACGTCAGCGGCTGGGAACATGCTGATATCAAATTTTTTCGGCTCGGCGGCGAAGGCATGGCCACCCAGCAACAAGGCGCCCAGCAGGCTAAAACGCAATACGGTTTTCATCTGTACCTCATGGGGTTGGTTCAACGCCGCTAGACTAACCGCTCTGCCGATTTCATGCCAGCGATCTGCTACGTAAAAACTGCGTAAAATGATGCAGATCCGGCACACCATGACGTGATCTGGCTATTTTCTGACAGGGCGCACACTCCCGTTGCAAGAGCCTGAAACAAAAAGCGAGGCCAATTGGCCTCGCTTTGCATTCAAATGGCGCCAGAGTGCTATTTGGCCGCATCTTGATGGGCCTTGATGACGGCCACCGCCTTGTCAGGGAAGTCACTGAACACCCCGTCCACATCAGCCTGATAGAGGAAGATGTTAAGGAGATCGGTAAAGTCCTTGGCATAGGCCGGGATCTGCCCCTCATCCTGACGGAAGGTATAGGGGTGAACTTTCAGGCCCGCCGCGTGGGCTTCTTTTACCATGCCGGTGAAGACCGGCTTGCCCAAAGTGCCCGGCTCGGTGACGATCATCGGCTTCCACGGGCCAATCCCTTCGGCATAGCTGGCGATGGTTTTCATCGCCCCCGGCTTGAACATCCAGTCATAGTTGTAGGGGGTCGCCTTGCCCTTGGCGTCGTAGACCATGGTCTCGTTCCAGTCGGTCTCGGCCATCAGCTGCACCAGTTTCAGATCCATACCCATGGCGGGCATCAGTTCGCTGTTGATGCGCTTGAGTTCATCGGCATCGAAGCACTGCAGATAGACCTTGTCATCCTTCCCGGTGTAGCCGTACTCCTTGAGCACCTTCAGCACCGCCTTGGAGATATCCTTGCCTTCGTGACGGAACAGCCAGGGCGCCTTGATCTCCGGGTAGATCCCGATGTTCTTGCCGGTGCTCTTGTTGAGCCCCTGAATCATCTCGATCTCCTCCTGGAAGGTATGGATCTTGAAGTCTGACTTCCAGAGCGGGAAGCGGGCCGGATAGACCGGCACCTGCTTGCCATCCACCAGCTGGAACGGCTCGGTCATACGCAGGGAGCGCACCTCGTCCAGGGTGAAATCCACCACATAATAACGGCCGTCCGGACGGGCACGACCGGGGAAGCGCGCCGCCACATCGGTGATGCCATCGAGGAAGTGATCGTGCATCACCACCAGCTGGTCATCCTTGGTCATGACCAGATCCTGCTCCAGATAGTCAGCGCCCATGCCATAGGCCAGCGCCTTGGACTCCAGGGTATGCTCGGGCAGGTAGCCGGAAGCGCCACGGTGGGCGATCACAACCTTGCCTTCATCGGCAGCCAACACGGGTAATGAGAGGGATGCCCCAAGGCTCAAGGCGATGAGAGAAACGGCGAGTTTTTTCATATGTGATGCTCTTTATTATTGTGTGTAGGTAATTGTTCTATCAGAGGTTTGTTGCATATTTACGGTGGAAAGCGGTGGGCAGCAGCGCACTGCCCACCGTCACTCATCAGCTCGCCTTGCGCAGAGCCTGATGGTATTGGTCGAGCCAAATCTGCAGCATCTGCTGCTCTGAGTCGTTCAGGCGCAGCCCCAGCTTGCTGCGGCGCCAGAGGATATCGTCCAGTGAACAGGCCCACTCCCGCTCGATGAGATAGCGCACTTCCGACTCGTAGAGACCGCTACCGAAGTGAATGCCGCGATCCTCTTTCAGCCAGAGACGGGCATGGGCGCCATAGGCCTCGGCAATGCGCAGGGCGCTGCGATCATCGAGCCAGTCAAACTCCAGCGCAAAGGCGCGGGCCAGCTCGCGAACCGAGCAGTCAAACTCGCCACCCGGCAGACGGCTGGTCGCCGTCCAGTCATCCCCCATCTGGCTAAACCAGGGCTTGAGCTTGTTGCAGGCAGCCTGCGCCAGCTTGCGATAGGTGGTGAGCTTGCCGCCAAATACCGAGAGCAGCGGCGCACCATCCGATTCGCCAGAGAGCTCGAGAGTGTAGTCGCGGGTCACCGCCTGCGGCGAGTCTGACTCGTCGTCACAGAGCGGACGCACCCCGGCGTAAGTCCAGATCACATCTTGCGGCGCAATTTGGCGAGTGAAGTGGGCGTTGACCACCTTGCACAGGTAATTGATCTCGGCATCGCTGATCTTCGCTTCCCGCGGGCTGCCGTGATGTTCCACATCCGTGGTGCCGATGAGGGAGTAGTCCTGCTGATAAGGGATAACGAAGACAATACGGTTGTCCTCGTTTTGCAGGATATAAGCCTCTTCGCGCTCATGGATGCGCGGCACTATCATGTGGCTGCCTTTAATAAGGCGAATGCCGCGGGGTGATTTCTCGTGCAGGCTCTCGTCATAGAAGGTCTTGACCCAAGGGCCCGCCGCATTGACCAGACCACGGCAGGTGGCGGTGAACTGCTCGCCCCCTTCCCGCTCCAAAGTGAGCGTCCAGTGTTTGGAACCGCGCACCGCCTTGATGCAGCGGGTGCGGGTCTGTACATCGGCCCCCTTGTCACGAGCCATCATGGCATTGAGCACCACCAGCCGGGCGTCGTCGACCCAGGCGTCCGAGTATTCAAACCCCTTATTGATCCCTGCGGTCAAGCCATCTTGCGGCAGGAAGCGCACGCCACAGCTCCCCTTGAGCTTGTCGCGCTTGGCCAGATTGTCATAGAGGAACAGACCGGCGCGGATCATCCAGGCCGGACGCAGGTGCGGGCGGTGCGGCAGGCGAAAACGCATGGGACGGGCGATGTGAGGCGCCATACCGAGCAGCACCTCACGCTCCGCCAACGCCTCTTTCACCAGCCGGAATTCGTAATGTTCGAGATAGCGCAAACCGCCGTGGATCAGCTTGCTGGAGTTGGACGAGGTGGCAGAGGCGAGATCTTGCGCCTCAAACAGGGCAACCTTCAGACCCCGTCCTGCCGCATCGGCTGCGATGCCGACCCCGTTGATGCCGCCACCGACGACAACCAGATCATAATGTTCGCACATGTTCACCTACTTTCATTTTTATGATTGCTACAACAGCAATGTTTGATTTCGCTCATTTTAGAACATGAAAATACAACAAACGAACATTTTATGGTGAAAGTGTGATCGCCACAGCCCGCCAGAGGTGGCAAAGGGGACAGGTCAGCTGAGCAAATGGCGTCGGGCCGAAATCAGCGGGTTACTAGCCAAAAAAACCAGATTGAATAGTGGTTTTGGCAATACCCATAAAGGGGTGAGATGACGCAGGAACGGGAGAGAGAAAGGAGGCCGCCCTGACGGGCGACCGGCACAGCCTGGGCGTGTTTCGCCGTCAGCAGATGTGGCAGGCGATCTGGTGTTGCGCCATCAATCGCGTCAGCTTTTCCGGTGGCTCCTGATCGGTAAAGAGGGCGTGGATCTGGCTGAGATTGCCCAGATTGACCATGGCATTGCGACCGAACTTGGTGTGGTCGGCGGCAAGGAACACCTGACGGGAGTGGGCGATGATGGCTTGGGCAATCTTCACCTCGTGATAGTCGAAATCGAGCAGGGAGCCGTCGTTGTCGATCCCCGAAATCCCGATGACACCATAGTCCATGCGAAACTGACCGATAAAGTCGCGGGTCGCCTCCCCCACGATGCCGCCATCGCGGTTGCGGATCTCGCCACCGGCAATGATGACGGTGAAGTCATCCTTGGCCGTCAAAATGCTGGCCACGTTGAGGTTGTTGGTGACGATGCGCAGCTCGCGGTGATCGAGCAGGGCGCGGGCAATGGCTTCGGTGGTGGTACCTATGTCGATAAAGAGCGATGAGCCGTCGGGAATATTGGCCGCAACCTCGCGGGCGATGCGCTCTTTCTCCTTGAGTTGCATCACTTTACGGGCGCTGTAGGCGGTATTGACGGTACTCGAATGCAGGGAGGCACCGCCATGATGGCGCCGGATCTTGTTCTGTTCGGCGAGATCGTTCAGATCCCGGCGAATGGTCTGGGGGCTGACGTCAAAGTGGGTCACCAGATCGTCGGTCGAGACAAATCCCTGCCGCGTCAGGACGTCCAGGATCTCCAGATGTCGTTGGGTTTGCTTCACGCTTGCACTCCGATGATGAGACAAAAAAAGGCCCCGGCAGATGCGGGGCCTTTTGGCAGTTTACCTGATCCCCTTTGGGATCAATAAGCTGAGGATCACGTTTTATGCCTTATGGGCAGCCGCTTTCTTGGCCGCAACGGCAATGTTCTCATGCTTGAGGGTCATCGCCAGCAGGATGATGGAGAGCACGCAGGAGACGGTCAGCACCATGAAGCCGCCATCCCAACCGAAGTGGTCAACGGTATAACCCAGCATGGCGTTGGCTGCCACGGCGCCGCCCAGATAACCGAACAGACCGGTGAAACCTGCCGCAGTACCGGCTGCTTTCTTCGGTGCCAGCTCAAGAGCATAGAGGCCGATCAGCATGACAGGGCCGTAGATCAGGAAGCCGATAGCCACCAGCGCCATCATGTCGATGGTCGGGTTGCCGGCCGGGTTGAACCAGTAAACCAGCACAGCCAGAGTCACCAGCACCATGAACAGGATACCGGCCGGTGCACGGCGGCCCTGGAACATCTTGTCAGAGATCCAGCCACACAGCAGGGTGCCCGGAATACCGGCCCACTCGTAGAGGAAGTAAGCCCAGGAGGAGTTGTCGACGGTGAAGTGCTTGGCCTCTTTCAGGTAGGTTGGCGCCCAGTCCAGCACACCGTAACGAATGAGGTAAACGAAAGCGTTGGCGATCGCGATGTACCACAGCAGTTTGTTGTGCAGCACGTACTTGACGAAGATCTCCTTGGCGGAGAACTCCTGCTCGTGGCTCTCGTTGTAATCCTTCGGATAGTCGTTCTTGTACTCCTCGATGGGAGGCAGACCGACCGATTGCGGGGTATCACGCATCACGAAGAAGGCGATCACCGCGATGGCGGCCGCCGCTGCCGCAGGCACATAGAAGGCGCTGCGCCAGTCGTTGAACCAGCCCATCCCGAGGATAAACAGCGGGCCAATCATGCCGCCACCCACGTTGTGTGCCACGTTCCAGACCGCAACCACTTCGCCGCGCTCTTTCTGCGACCACCAGTGCACCATGGTGCGACCGCAGGGCGGCCAGCCCATGCCCTGTGCCCAACCGTTCAGGAACAACAGCACAAACATGATGGCAATGCTGGAGGTGGCCCAGTGCATGGTACCCATCATGAACATGATGGCAGCCGAGAGCAGCAGACCGGCGGAGAGGAAGTAACGGGCGTTGGAACGGTCGGAGACGTTCCCCATCAGGAACTTGGACAAACCGTAAGCGATGGAGACCCCGGAGAGCGCGAAACCGAGATCACCACGGGAGAAGCCCTGCTCGATCAGATAGGGCATCGCCAGACTGAAGTTTTTCCGTACCAGGTAGTAGCCGGCGTAACCGAAGAAGATCCCGAAAAACACCTGCCAACGCATGCGTTTGTAGAAGGGGTCGACCTTGTCAGCCGGGAGCCTGTCGATGTGCGCCGCAGGCCTGAAGAGACTAAGCATGTTCTGCTTCCTTATTGTTGTTATGGGCGGTTGAGGATGCCCTGACCATTCCAACGAATCATGTGAGTCCACTGATTCGTAAGCGAGCCTATTGTGCTCATATGCGCTCATTTAATCTGTGATGCATGCTCAAATATTGCAGTTTTATTACAAATAAAAGCTCCAAATGAGAAATTACTCAGCAAGCGCCAGCCCTTGTGTGGCAAGGGTTACAAGCTACCCCCTAAGTGGTAACTGGCGTTAATCAAGATGCTTTACGTCACATTTTCTTAGCAATGAGTGGGATCTTGTCCACATTTCCTATGGAGGGGGGATGGTGAAATTATTGGGAAGGGTTATTTTCTGTCACGACCGATAACGAGCGCAAACGAGCATAACGTTTGCGCAAGACGCAAAAACAACAAGGAAACGTTTTTGGCGGCAACGGATAGACACAAAAAGATAAAACGGAACATCAAACCTCTACGGGTGGATATAAGGAACAAAAGTATGAGCATACAAAGACCCAATACCCTGCTTGGCGAGTGCATCGCCGAGTTTATCGGAACCGGCCTGCTGATATTTTTCGGCGTCGGATGTGTGGCGGCACTGGTGCTGGCTGGCGCCAACTTCGGGCAGTGGGAAATCTCCATTACCTGGGGTCTGGGTGTGGCCATCGCCATCTATGTGACCGGCGGCATTTCAGGTGCCCACCTGAACCCGGCTGTAACCCTGGCGCTGATGACCTTCTGCGGGTTCGACAAGCGCAAAGTGGTCCCCTACATCATCGCCCAGATGGCCGGTGCCTTCTGCTTCGCGGCCCTTGTCTACTTCCTTTATGGTAACCTTTTCACCCAGTGGGAAGTGACCCATAACGTGGTGCGCGGCAGCGTCGAGAGCCTCGGCACCGCCGGGATCTTCTCCACCTACCCCAATGCCCTGCTGACCAATATGCAAGCTTTTGCCGTCGAGTTGGTGATCACCGCCGTCCTGATGCTGGGCATCATGGCGCTGGGTGACAACAACAACGGCGCCCCCAAAGGTTTCGCGGCCGCTCTGCTGATCGGTATCCTGATCGCGGTGATCGGTGCCTCCCTTGGCCCGTTAACCGGTTTTGCCATGAACCCGGCCCGTGACTTTGGTCCGAAACTGTTCGCGTTCTTTGCTGGCTGGGGTGATGTTGCCCTGACCGGTGGTCGTGACAACCCCTACTTCTGGGTTCCGATCCTTGGCCCCATCGTTGGCGCCCAGATTGGTACCGCGCTGTATGTCAAAGTGCTGGCTCCCTGCGTCCCGGGCAACCGTGTCGTCACCACCGAGCAAGCGACCCAAACCGCCAAAGAAGAGGCTGCCGCATAAGAGCGGCCCCCTCCAACGTATAAAAACGTGGAAAATAGAAACGTGGAGAACATCATGTCTGCTGAAAAGAAATATGTCGTCGCTCTGGACCAGGGAACCACCTCTTCCCGCGCCATCGTGTTTGATCAGGATGCCAACATTGTCGGTACCTCCCAGCGCGAGTTCACCCAGCACTACCCGAAAGCGGGCTGGGTAGAGCACGACCCGATGGAGATCTGGGCGACCCAATCCTCCGTCTTTACCGAAGTGCTGGCCAAGACCGGCCTGCGCAGCGAAGAGATCGCCGCCATCGGTATCACCAACCAGCGTGAAACCACAGTGGTATGGGAAAAGGCCACCGGCAAGCCCATCTACAACGCCATCGTCTGGCAGTGCCGCCGCACCGCCGCCATCTGCGAGGAGCTGAAAACACGTGGTCTGGAAGAGTACGTTCGCGAGAACACCGGTCTGGTGCTGGATGCCTACTTCTCCGGTACCAAGGTGAAGTGGATCCTCGACAACGTGGAAGGTGCCCGCGAGAAGGCGATGAACGGCGAGCTGCTGTTTGGCACCATCGACACCTGGTTGGTCTGGAAGATGACCAATGGCGAAGTGCATGTCACCGACCCGACCAACGCCTCCCGCACCATGCTCTACAACATCCGCGAGCTGAAGTGGGACGAGAAGATGCTGGACGAGCTGGGCATCCCCATGTCAATGCTGCCGGAAGTGAAACCCTCTTCCGAAGTGTATGGCTACACCACCCGTGGCGGCGGCTCCCGCATCCCCATCGCAGGTATTGCCGGTGACCAGCAGTCTGCCCTGTTCGGCCAGCTCTGCTTTGAAAAAGGGATGGCCAAGAACACCTACGGTACCGGCTGCTTCATGCTGATGAACACCGGCACCGAGCCGGTTCGCTCCAGCAACGGCCTGCTGACTACCGTTGCCATCGGCCCGAAAGGGGAAGTGAACTACGCGCTGGAAGGTGCGGTGTTTATGGGCGGCGCCACCATCCAGTGGCTGCGTGACGAGCTGAAGATCATCCACGATGCCCGCGATACCGACTACTTCGCCTCCAAGGTGGGTGACACCAACGGTGTCTATCTGGTACCAGCCTTCGTCGGTCTGGGTGCGCCCTACTGGGATCCGTATGCTCGCGGCACCATGGTCGGTCTGACCCGTGGTGCCAACCGCAACCACATCATCCGTGCTGCGCTGGAATCCATCGCCTATCAGAGCCGCGATGTGCTGGATGCGATGCAGCAGGACTCCGGTATCAAGCTGGCAGCGCTGAAAGTAGACGGCGGCGCCGTAGCCAACGACTTCCTGATGCAGTTCCAGGCTGACATGATGCACACTCCGGTGGTACGTCCGACCCGCATCGAGACCACCGCCATGGGCGCCGCCTTCCTGGCTGGTTTGGCAGTCGGCTTCTGGAAGAGCTCGGACGAGCTGGAAGACAAGTTCAGCGTGGACCGCGAGTTCATCCCGCAGATGGACAGAGACGATCGCGCCAAACGTTACAACGGCTGGCAAAAAGCAGTTGAGCGTTCACGCCGTTGGGCTGAAGAGGATTGATCGGGCATCCGACATTCCGTTGAGATAAACCCCAGAGAGGCCGACCGCAATGTCGGCCTCTCTTTTTATGCTTTCCCTTGCCGGTTTCTGCCCCCTTCCCCGCTCATTGCTCCCTCCTGTTTTTCTGCCACCCTCTGTTGTCACCATCCGCCACAACACAATTGAGTTCTCTATCTATAATCATCATCTGGGTCGCATATGCGACCTTATTTATGAGGAGAGCGATATGGAGAGGGCGATACACCGTTTTACACTGCAATCACTCTGGTCAGGGCTCGGGATCCGCACCCGGATCCTCGCTGGCGTGGCGATACTGATGGCCATCGCCATCAGCTGCATCACCTTGATCCTCGAGCAGATATCCCACAGTCAGGCCCAGCAGCGAGTCGAACGTTACGAGCTGCCAAGCAGCGTGGATCGCATTGCCAACCAGCTGACCGCGCAGCTTATCCAGCACCTGACCGAAGCGCAGGCGCTGGCCAGCAACCGTTTTGTCATCGACTGGCTGACCGCTGGCATGCCAGAGCAAGAGTGGCCCGCCATGGAACGCTACTTTCAGGATCTGCAACGGCGGATCGGCGGCAACGTCTTTATCGCCCCCCGCCAGAGCAACACCCTGATCAACTTCAGCGGTGGCCCCACCGCCCAGAAATCGCTGAGCGAATCAGACCCGAAAGATGGGTGGTTTTTCGGCTTTCTCAAACGCAGCAAACCCTATGAGCTGAACCTCGACATCTCGGATTTTGACAAGCGCGCCTCCCTCTATATCAACACCGCCGTCACCCACGAGGGCAAGACCCTGGCGGTGGCTGGCACCTCCATCGATATGAGCGCCCTGAGCAAACTCATCAGCGGCTACCGGATCGGCAAGAGCGGTCAGGTCTATCTGGCCGACATGGAGGGCAATATCGAGATCCACCCCGAGCAGGAGGTAGAAGGGGCCGCCCACCACCAGCAATCCTTCCTCGATACCGTCAAGCGGCTTATTCCCAATGCCCGGGAACAGGTGGCCGTAGAGGCGCTAACGCTGGAGGGACAAACCTACCTCATCGCGGTGCGTTACATCCCCACCCTCAACCGGCTGCTGATTGGCGAGATCAACAGCGCCGAGCTGGAAGAGGGCCTGCAGGAATCCCGCCAGCTCATTATCATGGTCTCGCTCGCCATCGGCGGGATCGCCATGCTGGCCTCCGCCTGGCTGGCTCACTCCATCAGTCGCCCCATTCGTCAGGCTGCCGATGGCATGCACCACATCACCGCCGATCGGGATCTGGCAACCCGCCTCGACTTCTCTGACGAGTCGGAGCTGGGGCTGATGGCCCAAAGCTTCAATCGGCTGATCCAGAGCCTGAACCAGAGCTTCTCCCGCTTCCAGCAGTCAGGCAGCGCCCTCTCCGCCCAGTCGTCCCAATCCATGCAGCAGGCCCAGGCACTGGCAGGAGAAGCGTGCCAGCAGGCCCAGAGCATTCAGGAGCTGACCACTGTGGTCACCACCATCGGTGACAACGCCGAGCAGATCGCCAGCCGCTCTGAAGGGGTCAACGACGTGACCCAACGCATCGCCAACCATATGCTCAGCATCGAGCAGGATGTGACCCAGAGCGCCGCGCAACTCGACACCTTGCGCAGCAGCATCGGCAGCTCCTCGGCCCTGCTAGATGAGGTGGTGAAAGACAGCAACAACATCACCCAGATCATGAACCTCATCCGCGATGTCTCGAACCAGACCAACCTGCTGGCCCTCAATGCGGCCATCGAAGCGGCCCGTGCGGGGGATATGGGACGGGGCTTTGCGGTGGTGGCCGACGAGGTACGCCAACTGGCTGTGCGTACCCAGACTGCCACCAAGGATGTGCAGGATCTTATCTTGCGCCTGCAGGAGGGAACCCGGCAGGCCAGCAGCTCGATGGCAGACTCCCGCAACCTGAGCGAAGAGGGATACAACCGGATGAATCAGGCCAGAGAGGTGCTGGTTGATGCCACCAGCCAGATCAACCAGACCGCCCTCGAGATCAACGAGATCAGCGCGCTGGCGCAGGCGCAGAATCAACAGATGGGGCAAGCCAGAACCGCGCTCGACGAGCTGGCCATGGTGGCCGAACACCAGCGGGAACACGCGCAAGAGAGCAATGCCGCCAGCCGCGAACTGTTCGAACTGGCCAAGGCCATCGACGAGCAGATCCGCCAATACCGGATTGGCTAGACCCGGCGCTTCCCTCTCTACTCTCAATAACCAAGACGCCACCACAGGGTGGCGTTTTCATTTTGCAAATCATTTTGCCTGCGCTCTCGAAACGGGAATGACGAGAATAACTGCAAACCATTGATAATTAACATGAAAAAATGTGGAACGGCCATTGCTTAGTGATATCAGACTCACCAGAGGGATATCGCCATGAAACCGACCACTACTCAAGCGCCCGTAGCCCACGTCGCCACTCAAAAAGAGACACTGACCCCCCGCGAAGGCACCTTCCTGATGATGGTGGCCCAGCTAGTGGTGCTCACCTGCATCGTACTGGCCGCCACCATAGGCGGCCTCTCCTGGCAGTGGACCCTGCTGCTGGCCATTCCACCGGTGATCGGCGGCGCCCTGCTCAGCCGGGTATGGGGCAAACTGCCACGGTAACTGCGCTTCAGCTCACACACCTTCCCGAACCGGCGGCCGACCCTCAAGTCGGCCGTCTGTTTATCTGCCACCTGGCTAATGCTGATTGGCCGCAACGAAGGCGCGGCTTGTTTTTCGTTAAGCAAACCGCAGCGACGAACCGTTCAAACAAACCGCACAAACCAACCTGAACTACAGGGTATGGCTGCCCAGCTGCTCTTTAAGAAAATCGAGCCAGACCCGCAGCCGGATATCCCGCTGGGCATCGGAGTAGAAGACCGCATTGATGGGGCGCGAGGCGCCGCTGTTGCTGCGGGCCAGCACCTCCACCAGCGCGCCGCTCTCCCGATCCGGCCCGGTCATGAAATCTGACAGACAGACAATCCCCTGACCCGCCAGCGCCAGCTGACGCAAGGTTTCACCGCTGCTGGCACGCAGGCTGGGGGTGATGGCAAAGCGATCCCCCTGCTCGGCACTGAGCAGCGGCCAGTGGTTGAGGTGATCGGGATGCAAAAAGCCGAGCAGCTCGTGACCGCTCAGCAGATCCGCCGGTTGGCGCGGGGTGCCGCGCTCGCTCAAATAAGTGGGGGAGGCCAGCAGCCGCAGCCGCGAACGGCCCAGCGGCAGCGCACGCAGGGAGGAGTCGGTCAGCTCGCCGATGCGGATGGCCATGTCCACCCGCCGCTCCATCAGATTGATAAAGCCCTCCGAGCTGTGCAGCTGCAGCTCGATGGCAGGGTAGCGACGGCGAAACTCGCCGATGATCGGCACCAGCCGGTGCAGAATAAAGGGGGTAGCGGCATCTACCCGCAAGATCCCCTCTGGTTGCTCCCGGCGCATCAGCAGATGCCCCTCCGCCTCGCTCATCTCGGTCAGGATCTTCACCGCCCGCTGATAGAACCAGCTCCCCTCCTCGGTCAGACTGACCCGGCGGGTGGTGCGATTGAGCAGCACGGTAGAGAGTTTCTCCTCCAGCCGCTTGATACCGCGGCTCACCACCGAGTTGTCCATGCCGAGGTTCTCCGCCGCCTGGCGAAAACTGCCCGCCTCCACCACCGCCACAAACAGGGTCAGTTCATCAGAATGGGTCTTCATTGCTGTTATCCGGACAAGAGTAATGGGCCTTTATAGGCGTAGCTACTGTGGATTGGCAAGCGTGCTCAGACTGACGATCTTGTTTTTCGAAGAGAAATAACCAGAGAGAATCACTATCTCTCACCCTGTTTAATCAGTAGAATGCGATCAAGAGGAATCGTATGAAGCCAGATCATCAAGGAGATACATTAATGGAGTTTGAAGAACGGCTGGCTATTGCCCATCAACTACTGGCTGACAGTGGCCTCAAGGAATTTCACTACAATCCGTGGCTGTTCAAATTGCTGCGTAAACTCGGCGTCCCCGTCAAGCCGCCTTATTACGCGGGCTGTTTTACCAATTTCCTCTGTTCCGGCCTATCTATTGCGCCGTTATGGGGTCTGATTATGTGGACATTCGTCTGGCATCCAGAGGGAAGGGATCTTTTATCAGCCCTGTTCAACACAGCCATGTTCGCTGGCGTATTTGGTCTTTTCACCTTAATTGGACTCTGGCTCAAACGCCGGCAGCTTGGATTGACCCCATGGGAGCAGTTGGAGCACCAGCACATCAGTGAAGGCACAGCAGAAGAAGGTTAAAGCCCCTGCTGCGGATTGAAACTGAGTGCAATACAGGCTCTGAAGAGCACACTTTCACAGACTCGGACTCTCACCTTGCCGGATTTCGTTAAATTTTTTATCAGCTTTTCAATTAACTGCCTCATCCAAACCGCCATTGGCCTCTTGGTTCTCGCCTACAGGCTTTTCCGCCACCACAATGGCAACTGGCGCAGCTATCGACGAAGCTGGGATCCTCTCCCTCTATTTGCCTCCATTTTCCTTGGCATGGTGATCGCAAAAAAGCTTCATCCGGCCATCATGGCAGCCTTGTAGTGATTGGCCATAGCTTGGACGTTCAATCAAGTAGTTCACCAGATGATCAAACAGTTGTGCCCTCACTGTGAGATAAGCACTGGATCAAAGCGTCCATACGGGCCAGTAATATCTCTTTGCGGGTTTTAGGTGGTTTGCCATTGAACGCGCAATCAGCGAAGGTGAGCTGGTGACTCATGCAGAAACAGGGGTGTTGGCTACAAATTCAGACAATCATTCATAAAAATTTCTCACTACTGCTATTGCTGCTCTCCCCCCAATACTGTTTTGCGACCAGCGCCCTGTTTCCAGCAAGTCACGGCAGGCATACTGACCCTTCGTTTTTGCCAAGGAGGTTCAGATGTCATCACCCGTGATTGTGATTGCCCAGCTTGAAGCCAAACCCGAATTCGCCGCCCAGTTTCGCGCCGCCCTTGAGCCGCTGATTGCGGCCACCTTGCAAGAGGCGGGCTGCCAGCGCTATCAGTTGCATCAGGACTTGGACAATCCAAACAGCTGGATGCTCTACGAGGTGTGGGAGAGCGAAGCGGCCCTCACCGCCCATCAGGGTCAACCCCACTTTACCGAATTTGTCGCCAAGGCCGAGCCCTGGTTTGCCAGCAGCACCATTCGCCGCTATCAGCCTCTGGGCGCCTGACTGGCCCCTGTGCCACTTTCCACTTAGCCCATCAAGGGCCAACCACCACCCCATTGAGGAACGAGATGATCAATATGCCACCCATGGGTCTGGGCACTTTCCGCCTGAAGGGCGAGCCGCTGCTTGCCACCCTGACCAACGGTCTGGAGCTGGGCTATCGCCATATCGATACCGCCCAGATCTATGACAACGAAGCCGAGGTCGGCGCCGTGCTGACCCGCAGTACTGTTGCCCGCCACGAGATCTACCTGACCACCAAGGTGTGGACCAGCGAGTTTGGCCCGGGCAAGCTGATCCCGAGCCTTGAGGTGAGCCTCGAAAAACTGGGCACCGACTATCTGGATCTGGCGCTGATCCACTGGCCCTCCCCCAAGGATGAGGTGCCGATGGCAGTCTATCTGGAGCAGCTGGCCGAGGCCAAAACACAAGGCCTGACCCGGGAGATCGGGGTCTCCAACTTCACCGTGGCCCAGCTCAAACAGGCTATCGAGATTTTGGGGCCGGGGGCCATCGCTCACCAGCAGCTCGAGGTTCATCCCCTGCTGCAAAACCGCAAGGTGGTCGAGTTCTGTAAAGCCCAGGGTATCGCCGTCACCGCCTATATGCCGCTCGCCTATGGCAAGGTGCTGAGCGAGCCGCTGCTGATGGAGATTGGCAGACGCCACGGGGTATCGGCGGCGCAGGTGTCGCTGGCCTGGCTGCTGGCGCAGGAGATGACAGTGATCCCGAGCTCCACCAAGCGGGAGAATCAGGCCGCCAATCTGGCCGCTCTCGATATCACCTTGAGCAGCGAGGAGATGGCCGCCATCGCCACGCTGGATCGGGGCGAGCGCTGCGCCAATCCCGACTTTGCCCCTGCATGGGACTGACGCGAAAGGCGTGAGACTAACGCGAAAGAAAGGCTGGCTCGCCAGCAAGCCAAATTAAACAGGGAGAGCATCATGCTCTCCCTGTCTCTTTTCTTGCCTCACGCTTTGCAGCGCTTGCTGAACGTCCAGTCGCCACATTGATGCCAGATACAGCCCCGCAATCAGGGCGCGTTCTGGCAAAGGGCGGGATCGAATACCTGATTCCAGTCTGATTTCATGTCGACCACCACCCAGCCCCGCGCTTTTGCCTGTGCCAGCCCGTCGATCAGCTTGCCGCTGGCTGGCGGATGGCTGTCGTAAGCATATTCGCGCTTGGCATCGGTGTGGTGCACCAGCAGGCCGAAGGTGTGGTAATCCGGGTTGGTCGAGGTGTATTGCAGCATGGGCACGTCGCCATCGCTGTTGCCAAAGGCGCCGACCGGACGCTGCCCCATAAAGAGGTGAATGGCGGCCGGTTTCGCCTTGCTGTCATCGAAATAGGCGCCGTTCATGGTCTTGCGGATCTCGCTGCCCTCCCCGGTCAGGGCAAACTCGCCGAGGGTAAAGGAGCCAATCACCTGCTGGGGCGGGATGCCATACATCTGCTCGGACATCACCCGCATAAAATCGACGCCGCCGCCGGAGACAATCCAGGTCTGAAAGCCATTGTCCCGCAGATACCCCAGCAGCTGCTTCATCGGCAGATACCCGAGCTGATCGTAGTGGCAGCCAAAACGGGGATCCTTGCTGCTGTTGACCCAGCGAGTGACCCGCTCGGCAAACTCGGTGGTAGTCATGCCGCTGTGGGTCAGTCCCACCAGCTTGGCGAGCCCCTTCTCCCCCGATTTGGCCACGGCCTTGAGGTCGTTGTTCAGCACTGCCGCGACAATGGGGTCGGCCTTCCACTCCGGATGTTCCGGTGCCAGGCGCTTGATCTCGTCCATCGCAAACTGCAGCTGATAGGTCATGGGCGCTTCAGGCCAGAGGGTGCCGTCATTATCAAACACCACATGGCGCTTCTCTGGCGGAATAAAAGTGGCCTGTTGCTGATCGGTGGCATTGGTTACCCAGCGGGTGATCGCCTGCTTGGCTGCCGTGTCATTCCAGGCAGAGAGGGGATCGCTCTGGCCAGCCTGTACCGCAAAGGCACCGCACAGCAGCAAAAGAGAGGAGAGTCGATTCAATGCCATCATGTTACCTGTCAGCTGGATATTGCCTGTCTATTGCCTGTAGATGAAAGCGCACGGCCATCACAACACCGGCGCGCATGGATTCAACACACTCGGGTTTCACAGGGAAAATCCTATGGCGGCCCGCTTGTACTGGAGCTTAAGCAAGCTCAGAAAAGGAGCAGCGTTCATCCCGTTCTGCGAGGCAGATCACTGCGTTGCGCTCACGCCGCGGGCAACCCCCCCCCCCTCCCCATCGTCATTGCTGCTGATTTGGCAAAAGTAATTTGATGTTACCGTCATTTTTGCCAACAAAACCCATCGGCATACTGGCGCCATTCTCCCGTCGGGAGTCCCTATCCAAGGAGTTGTTATGCCACTGGCGTTATTTGCCCTTACCTTAAGTGCCTTTGCGATCGGCACTACCGAATTTGTGATCGTGGGGCTTATCCCCACCATAGCCCAGCAGCTTAATGTCTCGCTCCCCTCGGCGGGCCTGCTGGTCAGCCTCTATGCCCTTGGGGTAGCCATCGGCGCCCCCGTGCTCACAGCGCTCACCGGCAAGGTGCCGCGCAAGTGGCTGCTGGTGGGACTGATGGCACTCTTTACCGCCGGCAACCTGCTGGCCTGGCAGGCCCCCGGTTACGAGAGCCTGATCGTGGCCCGCATCCTCACCGGATTGGCGCACGGGGTCTTCTTTTCGGTAGGCAGCACCATCGCCACGGGTCTTGTGGCCAAAGAGAAGGCAGCGAGCGCCATCGCCATCATGTTCAGCGGCCTCACCGTGGCACTGGTAACCGGCGTACCGCTCGGCACCTGGATTGGTCAGGTCTTTGGCTGGCGTGAAACCTTTCTGGTAGTAAGCCTGCTCGGCCTCATCGCCATGGTGGGCAGCCTGCTGCTGATCCCGAGCAACCTGCCCAAGGGGGCAGCCTCGACCATCCGCGAGCAACTCTCGGTACTGACCAAAAAGCCGCTGCTGCTGGTCTACGCCAAAACCGCCCTTGGTTATGGCGGCGCCTTCACGGCCTTCACCTTCCTCGCCCCCATCCTGCAGCAGGTGAGCGGCTTTAGCGCCGGTGCGGTGAGCCTGATCCTGCTGGTGTACGGGGTATCGGTTGCCGTCGGCAATATCTGGGGCGGCAAGCTGGCCGACAAGATGGGCCCATTGCCCGCACTGAAACTGCTGTTTGCCGGTCTGGCGCTGGTGCTGCTGGCCCTCACCTTCACCGCACCCCATCCGGTGCTGGCCGTGCTCACCGTGCTGGTGTGGGGCGCCTTTGCCTTCGGCAACGTGCCGGGTCTGCAGGTACTGGTGGTGAAGCAGGCCGAACTGCACACCCCCAAGGCGGTGGATGTGGCATCGGGCCTGAATATTGCCGCCTTCAACGTCGGCATTGCACTGGGATCTGTGGTTGGTGGCTTGGTGGTAGAGCACCTCGGCCTGATGCACACCCCCTGGATCGGCGCCCTTATCGTTCTGCTGGCCTACGGGCTAACCCATGTCAGCGAGCGCCGCGAAGCCCTCCGGCTCGCTGCCTGTCAGGCATAAGCTGCGCCAGCAGGCGTCACGCAAGGGCGTGGCGCCTGCTGCAATCGGCGCGGCAGGCTTCTATGCTGTGACACAGCCTCAAGCCCTCAACTGTTTCAGTAACCAAGCCGGTCACCCTCGCATCATTTGCCACGGAGTCTGTTATGAAGGTGCTTATTGTCTATGCCCATCCCGAACCCAAAAACTTCAACGGTGCCCTCTTCTGCCACGCCATCAGGGCGCTGGAGCAAGCGGGTCACACAGTGATGACCAGCGATCTCTATGCCATGGGCTTTGATCCCGTCTCGGATCGACGCAACTTCACTGCCGCCAGCGATCCCGATTTTCTCAAGCTGCAACTCGAAGAGCTGGCTGCCACCGAGCAGGGCAGCTTTGCCCCGCAGCTGGAGCAGGAGATGCAAAAGCTGGAGGCGGCCGACCTGCTGATCTTCCAGTTCCCGCTCTGGTGGTTTGGCCTGCCCGCCATCCTCAAGGGGTGGGTGGATCGGGTCTTTGCCATGGGGCGGGTCTACGGTCAGGGCCATATCTACGAGAGCGGCAAGTTTCGCGGCAAGCGGGCCCTGCTGAGCCTGACTACCGGCGGCCCTGCCGAGACCTATCTGCCCGACGGCTTCAACGGCGATATCGACGGGGTGCTGCGCCCCATCCAGCGAGGGATCCTGCAATTTGTCGGCTTCGATGTGCTGCGCCCCCATATCTGCTATGCCCCGGTGCGGGTCTCGCAAGAAGAGCGGGAAGCCTGGCTCGCTCAGTGGGCCGAGCGCCTTGGCCAGATTGAGCAGGAGTCCCCCATCGCAGTCGGCCGCTACCAGTAACAGCTGCCCCCCCACACAGCACAAAAACAGCGAGCGGCCCCTGGCCGCTCGCTGTTTTTCACGCTCTGTCGTTATGGTTTTTGTTATCCGTGGGCAAGCCTTATGCCGCCTGTTGCACGCCTGCTTTGCCGGTCACCGCCCGCTTGAGCCAGTAGTCGAGGCTGACGTAGCGGCCACCACCGTAAACCAGCAACACCAGCAGCATCACGAAGTAGGTAGCGGCAAACTCCATCCCGTTGTTGAGCATCACGGGATCACCCAGCTCAGTGATGTAGTTGTAGCGACCGGGGAAGTTGGCGGCCAGCCACTCGATAAAACCGTTGAGGCGCAAGGTGGCCTCCATACTGCCAGTGGCGATGGCGTCCCAGCCGTGCTTCCAGTGCACCATGGCGCTCGCCACGCTCATCAGGAAGATGGTGGGAATGGCCATGATGCGGGTAAAGAGGCCAAGGGCGATGCAGATGCAACCCAGTACTTCGGTGCCCGCCGCCAGAAAGGCGAGCAGGGTCGGGAACGGCAGGTTGAGCCCCCCTTCCGAGACCGGCGCGCCAAACCAGGCGACCGTGCCGGCAAAGCCCATCACCTTGGAGTGGGCCCCCACATAGATGACCGGAATGAGATAGAGGCGAATGGCCAGCAGGGCCAGAAAATCGAGCCGCTTGCACTGGGCCACCGCCCGCTCGTACCACTGGATCAGAGTGTTGTTCATGGGAATTCTCCTTGGTGTTTGCTAAATGGGGGCAAGGGGCGGCCGGGCTGGCGCTCGCCAACGGGCAAGGTCAGCAGACCCAGCCGGTAAAAATGGCGTGCCCACTCGATCAGATCAAAGTCGCGGCGAACCTGTTGTACCTGTTGTTGGAACGCGGCTTGGGTGATCCCCGGCTGCTGTTGCAGCAGCTGGATCAGCGCCACATCCCATTCGCGCAAGCGCTGGGTCACCACCTGATGTTCCGGGCTGCGAAACAGGCCATAGAAGTGGTTGCCCTGCCGGGTCGGCACCACGCCGCTGCGACGAATGGCAAAGGGGAGCTCAAGCAGTTGCAGGGTGGGATTGAGCACAAACGGACTCTCCGCCGTCACCTCCTCCCCCGATATAACTTGCGGCACTACCCCTTCATCAATCTCGACACAGAGGCTGGCCCACTCGTACTCCAGCAGCGCCAGCCGCTGCCTGGGCCAGTTGAGAGAGCCCTCGCCGTGGCGATGCTGCACATAGCGGACAAACTCGGTGGCGATATGGTGAAACTCCGGGGCCTCGGCGCCGTGCTGGATAACAAAGCCCTCCACCAACTGCCACCTGTCCACCGGCGCCCAGCGAGCGTGGGTGAGCGGAAAGGCGCTCTCCAGCACCGACTCCACATTGGCGCGCACGCTGCGGGCATAGTGGCTGGCGATGCCATCCTGCGGCAGCCGCACCCGGCTCGCCAGCCAGGCGGTCTGCTGCTGCATTCGCTGCGGCGCCGTTTTGGACGCAGTGACCAGAGATAACCGTCTATCCATAACGCACCTCCCGCACCTGACGGTCGATCGCCTCACAACAGGCGCCATGCACCCGCGCCAGCTCGGCCTCCAGCTCGGCCAGCGGCGGCAGATGGTGATCCCGCTCCAGCAGCAGGGGACGCAGGCCATGGGTCTGCACCGTATAACGGGCCAGCGCCACCACCTCCTCGCACACCGGTTTGCCATGGGTATCCAATAAAGTGCCGTCTGCCTCTTCCAGATGACCGGCGATATGGAAGTAACGGATCGCATTGCTCGGCAGACCGGCGATCATCCGCTTGGGGCAGTAACCGTGGTTGCGGCTGTTTACAAAGACGTTGTTGATATCGAGCAGCAGCTCGCAGCCGCTGCGCGCCACCAGCTCGGCGAGAAAATCCTCCTCCGGCATCTCGTGGTCATAGCCGTGGTAGTAGGAGATATTTTCCAGCACCAGCGTGCGGGCCAGCGCATCCTGCACCTGCGCTATCCGCTCGGCCAGATAGGGAATGTTCTCCCACTGGCGCGGCACCGGCAGCAGTTCGTAGAGATAACCCTGCTGGTCACGGGAAAAGCTCAGGTGCTCGCTATAGATCTCTATGCCGAACTCATCCAGAAAGGTACGGATCTGGCTGAGCAGGGTGCGATTGAGGGGCTGACAATCGCCGAGGGAGAGGCTGAGGCCGTGAGCCACCAGCGGGTAACGCTCGGCCAACTGATGCAACTGCGCCCGCCTGGCGCCGCCGATGGCCATCCAGTTCTCCGGCGCCAGCTCGAGAAAGTCGATGCCGGGGCGGACGGGGCCGGAGCAGAGCGCATCCAGATGCTCCTGGCGCAGCCCGATCCCCCGACTGCGGGAGCTTATTGGCCGCATACCCCCTCCGTCATCTTGCTGCCGTTGCTGGATCTGTCGCCATCAATCCCATCGCCCGCCACGCCACACTTGCCATCGCGGGCGCGCACCAGCCGCCCCTGCGGATCACTGTCTAGGGCTTGCTTCTCGAAGCGCTTCTCGGTGCCGCACTTGCCCGCCGCACACTTGCCGCCGTGCTGTTCGCTGGGGGCGGCTTTCACCGGCGCATCGCTCGGGGTGGCCGCCAGCGCCAGCCCTGGGGTCAGGGCAATCAGGCTGGTCATGGCGATGGAGAGGGTCAGTTTGCCGGTGGTTTTGTTGCTGCTTGAGTTACTCATGAGCGGACTCCTTGACGGATGAAACGGGGTAGCTGGAGAGATCGCGGGCGGCCACGATCTGGCCGTGGAACTGCTGTTTGACGATGGCCATCGCCTCTTTCTTGTGATTGAGGCCAACCCCCATCCAGTGGTTGAGCACCAGCAGCTTGGGGTTCACCTCGGCGGCAATTTTGGCCACCACAGATGGCTTGGCATGGAGCGAGGCGGAGATAGGGTCGGCCCCTTCGTGGATGGCGAGCGGCATCACCAGAATGTCGGCCCCCTTGGCAAACGGCACAAAGGCCGGGTTGCTGCCGTTCTGATCCGCCGAGATGACGATGGTCCCCTCGGCGCTCTCGATGCGATAGGCCAGACAGGGCACGTCACCGTGAGGAATGCCGAGCGCGGTGATGGTCAGCCCATCCTGCTGATAAACGGTGTGAGGCCGCGGGCTCTGGTAGGGCACATCATGGAGAGTGATGGGGAAGAGGCCATCAGTGCCATCCTTGAAGCCGCTCAGGTAGGCATAAGCGCCCTTCTCCTTGTTGAAGAGGGCATCAAAGTAGCCGCTCATGCTGGGGAAAGCCGAACCAGCCTCTGGCCCCGCCAGATCCAGCGGATCGCTGCGTTCGAAGAAGTAGGCCCCCTTGAGCAGGGCGGGCAGGTCGGTCACATGGTCGGTGTGGAAGTGGGTGATGCCGATAAAATCGACCTCTTCGAGCTTGGCCCCCGCCTGGCCGAAGCGCAGGTAGACGCCGCCACCGGCATCGATCAGGATGCGGGATTTCCCCTTCCACCAGATCACCTCGCTGGAGGAGGCACGCAGGTCGTCGGAGATGGGGCCGCCACTGCCGAGCACCTGCAGGGTGAAGGTTTTATCCAGTGGCGTCAGTTGTACCGGTTCGGCACAGGCCGGGGCGACGGTGAGCGCGCACCCGATGGCCAGCGCCACCGCTTTCAATCTCTGTTTCATCACAATTACCTGTCGGTTGGTTGTCGGTTGAAAGTGTGTCGTTTGTGTCGTTTAAAGAGGGGGAGAGAGGGGCCGATGGCGACGTGTGAACGCCAACCACCGGCCGTGGCGGGGCGCGAACCCCGCCGTCAGTTACCGTCCCGTTCGTCCGCCTGCCAGCGCGCTTCCAGCCAGAGCAGGTTGCACAGGCCCAGCAGCAGGGCGAATCCGAGGCCCAAAATCCAGGTGAAGTACCACATAGCAGATCCCTTGAGGTCAGTAGAGTTGATGGCTGTCGCGCTTGATGCGGGCACGGTCGAGCTTGCCGCGCACCACCCGATAGACCCAGCCGGTGTAGCCCAGGTTGACCGGCATCAGCACCAGCACGAGGCCGAACATGATGGCCAGGGTCTTGTAGCTGGAGGTGCTGTCCCACAGGGTCAGGCTGCTGACCGCATCGAGGGATGAAGGCAGCACGAAGGGGAACAGGGCGATGGCCACCGAGCAGAGCATGGCGGCGCAGGCGATGGCGCTGGCCAGCAGCGCAATCCGGCCCCGCTCCAGCCAGGAGGCAATCCCGCTCACCAGCGGCGCCAGCGCCCCGATGATCGGCACCAGCCACAGCAGCGGATAGTCAAAATAGTTGCGCAGCCAGCCTCCGGCGTGGGGGATCACCCCCTTCATCAGCGGGCTGATGGCAGCATTCGGGTCAAAGGGTTGTGTGCCGACACCGGTCAGCTGAAACCCTTGCAGATCCACCAGATGCCAGCCGGCCAGCAGGTAGCAGAGGCTCACCAGCGGGGCCAGCAGGATGGCGATGCCCCGTGCGCGCAGCGCAGGGGTGCCAGTCACCTTGGCTTGCAGAAAACCGGCGCCGTGCAGTAGCAACAGGGTGATGGCGGTGGCCAGCACCGAGAGCAGCCAGCCCCAGTGGAAGTCGAACGCGCCGTAGTGCAGACGCAGCGCCGTATCGAAGCGAAACGGCAGCCCCTCCATCACCAGACCGATAGCCGCACCGAGGATGAGCGCCGGTATCAGGCCGCCGGCCACCAGCGCCCGATCCCACCAGCGGCGCCACAGCGGATCGGCCAGCTTGCTGCGATAGTCAAAGCCGACCGGACGCAAAAATAGCCCGAGCAGCAGCACCACCATGGGGATGTAAAGCCCCGAGAAGGCGGCGGCATAAACCAGCGGCCAGGCGGCGAAAAGGGCACCGGCGCCGGCAATCAGCCACACCTGATTGCCCTCCCACACCGGTCCCACGCTGTTGATCACCAGACGGCGGTCGTCGTCATCTTTCGACACCACCGGCAGCAGCATGGCGATGCCGAGATCGAAGCCATCCATCACGATAAAACCGACCATCATGAAGAGCACCAGCGCCCACCAGATGAGTTTCAGGGTTGCGTAATCCATCAGGCGATCCTCGCAAGTTCGGGTTGTTCACCGCTGTAGCGGCCGGTATGGAGAATGGCGGGCCCCTTGCGGATCACATGGCGCAACAGGAACAGCTCCACCACCAGCAACAGGGTGTAGATGGAACAGATAGCAATCAGGCTGAACCAGAGTTGGCCCGGCTGAAGCAAAGAGACCGAGGCCGAGACCGGCAGCACGTCGCTGATGGTCCAGGGTTGACGGCCGAGTTCGGCCACCAGCCAGCCCGCCTCGATGGCGATCCAGGGCAGCGGAATGCTCCAGAGCAGGGTCTTGAGCAGGCGCGGCGAGTCTTGCAGCCGGTTGCGGCAGAGCTGAACAAAGCTCACCACCATCAGCCCCAGCATGGTGACGCCAAGCCCCACCATCACCCGAAAGCCCCAGAACAGCGGTGCCACCGGCGGGATGGAGTCATCGACCGCTTTGGCAATCTCTGCCTCACCGGCCTTGGCGATATTGCTGGCATAGGGGGTGAGCAGCATGCCGTAGCCGAGATCCTTGCCGTGCTGCTCGAAGCGGGCACGGTTGGCCGGGCTGTCATCACCTTGCCGGATCTGGTCGAGAGCCTCGGCCGCCACCATGCCGCTACGAATGCGCGCCTCGTTCTGCACCTTGATATCCTTGAGGCCGGTCACCGCCTCGTCGATGGAGCGGGTGGCGATGATCCCCATCAGATACGGGATCTTGATGGCGGCGTGGGTGGTCTCGGCAGCCTGATCCGGGAAACCGAACAGGGTGAATGACGCGGGGGCCGGCTCGGTCTCCCACTCCGCCTCGATGGCGGCGAGCTTGACCTTCTGCACCTCGCCGGTGCGATAGCCCGACTCATCCCCGAGCACAATGACCGAGAGGATGGCCGCCAGCCCGAAGCCGGAGGCGATGGCGAAGGAGCGCAGGGCAAACTGCACCTCGGTTTTGCGCAGCAGATACCAGCTGCTCACCCCCATCACGAACATGGAGGCGGCCACATAGCCTGCCGCAACGGTGTGAACGAACTTCACCTGTGCCACCGGGTTGAGCAGCACAGCGGCGATATCCACCAGCTCCATCCGTTGGGTCAGCAGGTTGAACTCGGCCCCCACCGGGTTTTGCATCCAGCCGTTGCCGATCAGGATCCAGAGCGCCGAGAGGTTGGAGCCGAGCGCCACCAGCATGGTCACCAGCAGGTGCTTGCCGCGGGAGAGCTTGTCCCAGCCAAAGAAGAAGAGCCCCACCAGGGTCGATTCGAGGAAGAAGGCCATCAGCCCCTCGATGGCCAGCGGGGTACCGAAGATGTCCCCCACGTAGTGGGAGTAATAGGCCCAGTTGGTGCCGAACTGAAACTCCATGGTGATCCCCGTGGTGACCCCCATGACGAAGTTGATGCCAAACAGTTTGCCCCAGAAGCGGGTGATGTCCTGATAGATCACCTTGCCGGTCATCACATAAGCCGACTCGGCGATCACCAGGATCCAGGACAGCCCCAGCGTGAGGGGCACAAACAGGAAGTGGAACAGGGCCGTGGCGCCAAATTGCAGGCGAGACAGGCTGACCACGTCATCCGGATTGATCATGCGTCACTCTCTTTTGTTGTATTTGCCTTGCACGTTTCGTGCGTGACAAGTACATCACGGAGCATGACACCTATAACAGATGCAGTTATATTGAATTACACCTATAACAGTTGATCCAGATCATGTCCCTTTACCAGCAGTTGGCCGACCGCCTGCAAAGCCAGATCGACGATGGCATCTGGCAACCGGGGGAGCGCATCCCCTCCATTCGCCAGAGCTGCAAGACCCACGGGCTCAGCCCCATGACGGTATTGCAGGCCTATCAACTGCTCGAAAGTCAGGGGCGGATCCTCGCCCGCCCCCAGTCCGGCTACTACGTCAAAGCCGCCTCACCACAGGTCGTGCAGCACACGCCGAGCCAGACCCACTACAGCGGCTCGGTGGATATCAACGATCTGGTGTTCGAGGTGTTGCAGGCGAGCAAATCACGGGATCTGGTGCCCCTTGGCATGTCGGTGGCCGATCCGACCCTGTTCCCACATCCCCAGCTCGGGCGGGCCCTGGCCAGCTGCATGCGCAAGCTCGATCCCTTCAGCACGGTGGCCGACCTGCCCCCCGGCAACGAAGCGCTGCGCCGTGCCATCGCCCAGCGCTACGCCAGCGACGGGGTGGCGGTCAATCCGCAGGAGATCATCATCACCACCGGCGCCATGGAGGCACTCTCCCTCAGCCTGCAGGTGCTGACCGAGCCCGGTGACTGGGTGGTGGTGGAGTCCCCCACCTTCTATGGCGCCCTGCAGGCCATCGAGCGGCTGAAACTCAAGGCGGTGGAGATCCCGGTCATTCCGGGGGTGGGTATCGATCTGACGCTATTGGAAGACGCCCTCAGCCAAATGCCGATCAAGGCGTGCTGGTTGATGGGCAATGTGCAGCACCCGCTGGGCCACACCATGCCGGATAGTCACAAAGCGCGGCTGATGGCACTGCTCAACAGCCATGGGGTGCCGCTGGTGGAGGATGACGTCTATGCGGAGGTCTACTTCGGCCGCGAGCGCCCCAAGCCGATCCGCCACTGGGATCAGCGTGGCGACAGCCTGCTCTGCAGCTCCTTTTCCAAGTGTCTGGCACCGGGCTTTCGGGTCGGCTGGGTGGTGGCGGGGCCCCATGCCGAGCGGGTGCAGCGGCTGCAGCTGATGTCCACCCTCTCCACCAATGTGCCGAGCCAGCTGGCGCTGGCCGAGATGCTGCGCCAGGGCGGGGTCGATGCCCACTTTCGCCGCCTGCGCCACACCCTGGCCCAGCGCCAGCAGCAGATGCGGGCGGCCCTGCAACGGCTGTTGCCGGACGAGGTACGGATCTCCTCCCCCGATGGCGGCTACTTTCTCTGGCTGGCGCTGCCTGCCCATTTCGACAGCCGCACCCTGCACGCCAAGGCTCTGGGCAGCGGTTTTTCAGTAGCCCCCGGCGCGCTCTTTTCCAGTCAGGGACAACACAACCACTGCCTGCGCCTCAACAGCTCCCATCCCTGGAGCGAACAGCTGGAGCAGGCCCTCACCCGGCTGGCCGCACTGATTGCCGCACAACTCGGTGAAAAGTAACGAGGCAAAGAGCCGCTGACGAAACGAACAAAGGCCCGTAACGGGCCTGTGTAGTTGGGGAGTGACGCGCCTTGGCTCGCCATCAGAAACTAGTTATCTGGCCATGATCTGCGACTGCACCTTGAAGCCCAGCGCCTCGTAGAGCGCTTGGGCACGCTCGTTGAAGGCCATCACCTCCAGCCGGATTTGCTGAGCATCACGGGCCTTGGCCCACTCATCGCAATGGGCGATCAGCACCTTGCCAATCCCGCGAGAGCGGTGCAGCTCATCCACCACCACGGAGCCGATCCGGCAGAGAGGCAGCTTGCTGAGAAACGGTACGCTCTCATTGATATCGATCCGCGCCGTCAAAAAGCCCACCACCCTGCCATCCTGCTCGGCAACGCAGAACAGACGCCCTTCCGCGCCGATGGCGCTCAGCAAAAATGCCCGCTCCTCTGGCGAAGGGGGGCTGAACACTTCGGGATAGTGCTGATGGTGGATCTCTCCTATCTGCCGGTTCAGCTCGACAATGGCATCGATATCCAGTTCGCTTGCCTTGCGTATCTCCAACGGTTGCTCCTTGCAAAAAAGTGATGGTCCTGCGCCATCTTAGGGGCTGTGCTCCGCAATCCAAATAGGCTCATCCGTATCTTTTGGCGGGCAGCACAAACAACAACGCCCCTTGCACGGGGCGTTATCGGCAATCCATGGCGGTGAGGGATATCAGGCGGGGGCGTTAAGTTGGGCCACCTGCCGCTCGATGCTCCCTTTGAGGTTGTCATCGAGTTTGAGGGCGCGCGCCAGTTCGTCGAGATAACCGCGCTCCATAAAATGATCCACCTCGATGGCGAGCAGGGAGGCGAGATAGACCTCGGTGGCCAACTCCATGTCGGTCACTTCCCGTGCCAGCGCATGGGGATCGAGGGGGCGGGCCAGCTCGGCGTCAATCCAGCGGGCGACATCGCTCTGACCCTGTTCGGTCAGGTACTCCTGAATTTTCTGGCGCTCGGCCCCGTCGATATGGCCATCGGCCCGGGCCGCCGCCACCATGGCGCGCACCAAAAGCGCCGCGCGGGCATCCAGCGCATTGCCTTCCAGCCCACTGATGGGATGGGTGGGCTGGGCCGGTGCCGCCTGCTGGGCCTGCCAATCCTGATAGAGCTTGTAGGCCAGCCCGCCAAGGGCTGCGGCGCCGCCCACGGCAGCGGCCTTGCCACCATATTTGCGCACTTTTTTATTGCCCAGCAGCAGACCGAGCGCGCCACCGGCCAGCGCTCCCTGCATCTGCCCCTTGCGCTTGTCGCCGCCTTCGTTGAGCCAGCCTTTGCCAGCCCCCAGCAACTGTTCCAGCATCTGTTTCATGGTGTCACTCCTGCGGGTCAAAAAAGTGAAATCGGGATGAATAGAGCCAGATAGTGACCCCGCCCCCCTGAATCGGGGATGAACCCTTGACCGGGCAGGCCGATGGGGCAAAGCTCAGGGAAACTCTTCAGGCAATAAGGATGTAACTGTGCCCAATCGCGAACTGACCCTGCAATTTCTGGCCGAACCCTCCGACGTCAATTTCGGCGGCAAGGTACACGGCGGCATGGTGATGAAGTGGATCGATCAGGCGGGCTATGCCTGCGCCGCTGGCTGGTGCGGCGGCTATGCGGTGACCGTCTATGTGGGGGGGATCCGCTTTTTGCGCCCCATCCAGATTGGCCAGCTGGTAGAGGTGCACGCCCAGGTGATCCACACCGGCACCACCAGCATGCATCTGGCGGTGGATGTCTACAGCCGCCACCCCACCGAGACCGAGCGCCACAAGACCACCCACTGCATCATCATCTTTGTGGCGATGGATGAGCAGGGCAAACCGACCCCGGTGCCTCAGTGGCAGCCGGTGAGCGAGAGCGATCTGCAGTTGCAGCAGTACGCCAAAAAGCTCATTGCCCTGCGCGAGGAGATCGACAAGGAGATGCGCCAGCACCTCTGACCTTCATGCCTCATAGCCCGATACAGCGGGCGCTTTCGGCCAACGGCGGCGCCCCTGTATAATCCCCCCTCTTCCCGCAACCGGAACCCTGCCCATGTCACTGGAAACTGCCCCGCCCGAGGTGAAACTCGCGGTGGATCTGATTGAACTGCTGGAGACCAACCAACTGGCCCCGGAGCTGGTGCTGGCAGCACTGGCCATCGTGAAACAGGATTACGAGCGCAAGCTGGCGGAGGGGAAGGATCACTGATCCCCCCGTTTATCTTTCCGACTTCAGTTTTCCCCATACCACAAATTACTGCGGCCCCATCACCTCGTCACAGAGGGCGATCAGGGCCGCGCTCAAACGGGTGAGCGGCTCGCTCCCGCTTCCCCCGGCATGGAGCGCCAGCTCCACCGGCGCCACCTTGGGCCACTGGGTCAGGGCCAGCTGATCGGCGGGCATCAGCCGTTTGGGCAGCAAGCTCACCCCGATCCCCGCGCTCACCGCCCCCTGCAAACTGGCAAGGCTGGCGCTGACATAGGCGATACGCCAACGCCGCCCCAGACCATCGAGCGCCTCGGTCATCTGCCGCCGATAGAGCCCTTCGCTCGGGAACACCACCAGCGGCAGCGGATCCCGTTCCCGTGCGGGCCAGTCGCGACTGTCAACCCACACCAGCGGCTCGCGCCAGCTGGAAAGCGGCGAACCTTGGCCGCGCGTCTGCTTGACCAGCGCCAGATCCAGCTCCCCCGCCTCGAAGCGCTGCCAAATCTCGTGGCTCAGGCCACTTTGCACCTCCAACCGTACCTCGGGGTAGTCGCGGGCAAAGTCGGCCAGCACCGGGGTGATGGCGCCTGCGGCGAAATCCTCCGGCACCCCGAGGCTGAGCGATATGCTCCCCTCGCTCACCTGCTCCTCGGCCTGCGCCAGTAGCGCCAGAATGCGGCGGGCCAGCCCCAGTAATTTTTCCCCCTCCGCCGTCGCCACCACCTGACGACCGGAGCGGTCCAGCAGCGGACAGCCGAGCTGCTGCTCAAGGCGGCGGATCTGCTGGCTGATGGTGGATTGGGTCAGATGGACCCGTTCACCGGCGCGGGTAAAGCTGCCGGTGTCGATAATGGCGACAAAACTGCGCAGTAACAGGGGATCCAGCATGGGGCACTCCATTTACAAAATCACTGAAACTCATTCTATCATTTAATTTCCAAATGACTTTCGAGCCCGCTAGGCTGGCGTTTTTGCTTCCTTTGACGGTGATCAGCCATGTTCAGCCCCGATGACTCCGTGTCCCGAATGCCCCCTGTTTCTCCCAGAACCGGAAACAGCGCCCGATGAATCAACGAAATGCGGATCAACCCGCAGGCCAGACCGCCCTGCTGGTGCTGGTGATCCTGACTGGCCTTAACCTGCGCCCCTTTCTTACCGCCATCGGCCCGCTGAGCGGCGAGATTGGCCGCGCCCTGTCGCTGGGGATGGATACCCTGGCCTGGCTCACCCTGCTGCCGCTGTGGCTCATCGGAGTCGGCGTGCTGCTCACCCCGCGCCTGCGCAGCCTTGCCAGTGCCACCACCCTGCTGGGGCTGGCCCTGCTGCTGCTCGCAGCGGGCAGTGCCCTGCGTTTTGATGCCCAGAGCGGCCCCCTGCTGATCACTACCGCTGCGCTGTGCGGCCTGGGTTCGGCGCTGGTGCAGGGGGTGCTGCCCGCCCTTATCAAGCAGCACTTTGCCCGCAAGGTGCCGCAAGTGATGGGGATCTTCTCTGCCTGCATGATGGGGGGCGGTGCGCTCGGCGCCAGCCTCACGCCACGGCTGGCGGCCAGCCTCGACTGGTCGCAGGCACTGGCACTCTGGAGCCTGCCGCTGCTGCTGGCCCTCATCTGGCTAGGGTGGAAAGTGCGTCTGCCAAGCACCGCGGCGGTCGCCATTCCCCACGGCGAACAGCGGCTGATCACCCTGCCCCGCAACTGGCTGCTGATCGTCTGCTTTGGCATCATCAACAGTGGCTACGGCATAGTCGTGGCCTGGCTGGCCCCCGCCTATATGGCGAATGGGTGGAACGCTGCACAGGCGGGCGAACTGGTCGCCTGGCTGGCACTGGCGCAGACCGCCAGCGGCCTTGGCTTGCCGCTACTGGCGGCGCGCAGTCTGGATCGGCGGCCATGGATGGGGCTGGCGATTGCCATGCAGTTGGCGGGATTTGGCGGCCTCTGGCTGGCGCCAGACAGTGCCCCGATCCTCTGGTGCATGCTGTGCGGCGCCGGTCTTGGCGGCAGCTTTTCGCTGATCATGGTGATTGCGCTCGATCACCTGCCCGACCCGCGCCGCGCCGGCACCCTGAGCGCCCTGATGCAGGGCTTCGGCTTTATGCTGGCGGCCACCGGCCCCTGGGTGGCGGCACGGCTCTATCACTATGTGGGCGACTTTGCGGCCGCCTGGCAGTGGCAGTTGGGGGGCCTGCTGCTGATGAGCCTGCTGGTGCTGCGCCTCGACCCACGCCACTATCCCCGCGTCATGGGGTTACCGACCGCCAGCGAGCCAACCATCTCGGCGCCCCTCCCAACCAGCTCTGCAGTCCAAAACAACACACCGGCCTGAGGCCGGTGTGTTGGGGATAACCGTGTTAGGGATGACAAGATAGGCTGATGCAACTCAGAGGGGCAACTCAGCGCCCCTTCTTCTGCCGTCCGGTGTTAGCGGTGCGCGGCTTGCCAGCGGCCGGTTTGCCACCCTTGGGTGACCCTTTACCAGCACCACCTTTATTGGCAGCACCTTTGCCCGCCCCCCCCTTGCCTACCGGCAGCTTCTTCTCGAAAGCTTCCGGGCCCGGCACATTGGGGCGCCCGCCAATCTCGTGATCGTCATCGCGGCGCGGCTTCTTGCCCTGCCCCGGTTTGGCGCTTTGCGCCGCAGGGGCCTTGGCCGCCTTGGGTTTGTCGCCTTTGGCCGGTTTCACCTCGGAAGAGGAGTCCTCAATCAGCTTGAACAAATCGATCAGCTCGTCGTCGGTGAGATCGCGCCACTCGCCTACCGGCAGCCCCTTGAGGCTGACGTTCATGATGCGAATGCGCTCGAGCTTGGTCACTTCAAAACCGAAGTGCTCGCACATGCGGCGGATCTGGCGGTTAAGCCCCTGCACTAGCGTGATGCGAAAGACGAACGGCGCCTCTTTCTTCACCTTGCACTTCTTGGTCACAGTACCGAGGATCGGCACCCCGGCCGCCATGCCGCGCACAAACTCGTCGGTCACCGGCTTGTCGACGGTCACCAGATACTCTTTCTCGTGATCGTTGCCCGCCCGCAGGATCTTGTTGACCAGATCGCCGTGGTTGGTGAGGAAAATCAGCCCCTGCGAATCCTTGTCGAGCCGCCCGATAGGGAAGACCCGGGTGCTGTGGTTGACGAAATCGACGATGTTGTCCTTCTCGCCCGCCTCTGTGGTACTGACGATGCCCACCGGCTTGTTGAGGGCGATCAGCACCAGACTGTCCGCCTCGCGCGGCTCGATCACCTGACCGTTCACCTTGACCAGATCGCCAACCTGCACCTGATCACCGATCCCGGCCCGCTTGCCGTTGATAAAGACGTGGCCCTGCTCGATAAAGCGGTCGGCCTCGCGGCGCGAGCAGATGCCGCTCTCGCTGATGTATTTGTTCAGGCGCATGGATTCGTTAGCCAGCATGGGTTACCTGCCACAGGGTCTGGGCCGCGCCCGGTTGTGCCATTGCCGGTTCCGGCTGCGCCGGGGAGGCTGTTTGCTGCATCAGCCAATTCACTACGTCAAAGTTCTGCATACCATTCCATCTTCAAAAAAGGCCAATGCCAGCTTATCCATCAAAAAACGCCGCTACAGTAGCATAATTGCCCCCTTTCAGGGGCAGATAGTTGCAAGTTCGCAGCACCCAAGCGGGCATCTGCGGACAAGTTCACAGCGCCAGATGGCCCGCGATACAGCCTTTGAACGGCCAGCCTGATGCCAACGGCAGGATCAGGCGCCCACAGCCAGCGCGGACGAACGCCATCAACTATACATATCACCTTGTTTCCATTAGGCTTTAAGCCGGTTGGCAGCGCCTTGGATGCTGCGCCAAACTCGCCCGCCCAAAGGCGGCCCCCCTATCGCCAAGGATTGCGCCATGCTGGCTCACACTCGCCGCCTTGTTCGCCGTGCTCTGCTGACCCTGTTGCTGCTGTTGCTGACCGCATGGGCGGTGATCGCCTACTTCGCCTGGCAAGCAGCGCCGCTGCAGCTGTGGCACACTGTGGTGCCCCCCGAACTCAGTGCCGATGAGCTCGACAGCAGCGACTGGCAAGCCTATCTGGCCCGCGAAGCAGAGCTGTTCGAGCTGGTGGCCACCGAGGTAGTCGCCAAGACGCCGCCGGAGCAGCAACTGGCCAGCAATCGCTACTATCAGGACGCCCCCATCAATCCCGCCCGCTTTCAGCAGAACTGGAACCGCTCCTACCTGCTGCGCCCCGAGGGGGACGTCAAAGGGGTTGCTGTGCTGCTGCACGGCCTGACCGACTCCCCCTACAGCCTGCGCCATCTGGCCAGACGCTATCAGCAGCAGGGCTTTATCGCGCTGGGGCTGAGGATCCCCGGCCACGGCACTGTGCCCACTGGCCTCGTGGATGTGGATTGGGAGACTTGGCTGGCCGCCACCCGACTGGCGGTGCGGGAGGCCAGATTGCTGGCACCGGGCAAGCGGCCGCTCCATCTGGTGGGCTTTTCCAACGGCGGCGCGCTGGCGGTAAAATATGCGCTCGATGCGCTGGCCGACCCGAGCGGTGCGCTGGCAAAACCGGATCGGCTGGTGCTGATCTCCCCGATGATCGGGGTGACCCGCTTTGCCCGCTTCGCCGGGCTCAAGGCCGTGCCTGCCCTGCTGCCCGCCTTTGCAAACGCAGCCTGGCTCGACACCATGCCGGAGTTCAACCCGTTCAAATACAACTCGTTTCCGGTCAACGGCGCGCGCCAGTCCTATCGCCTGACCCACGCCATCCAGCAGCAGGTGCGCCAGCTGGCCGCCAGTGGCGAGCTGGCGGCGTTTCCCCCCGCCCTCACCTTCCAGTCGGTGATGGACTACACCGTCAGCACCCGCTCCATCATTGCCGATCTCTACCACTACCTGCCGGCCAACGGCAGCGAACTGGTGCTGTTTGATATCAACCGCAGCACCCTGTTTGGCCCGCTGATGAGCTCGGCCTCCGAGCTGGCGCTGCACCGCTTGCTGCCAAACGCCCCTCAGCACTATCGCCTCACCGTGGTGGGCAATGTGGACCCCGCCTCCCCCGCAACGCAGGCCAGAACGCTGGCCAGCGCCGACCAGCCTGAGCATATCCGTCCGTTGGGTATCGACTATCCCAAGGAGATCTACTCCCTCTCCCATGTGGCGCTCCCCTTCCCGATGGACGACCCCCTCTATGGCATGGCAGCGCGCCCGCAGCAGCGGGAGCAATACGGCATCAATCTCGGCGGTCTGGCCCTGCGTGGCGAGCGCGGGGTGCTGATCGTCAACCCCGGCGCCCTCACCCGCACCTCCTCCAACCCCTTCTACCCCTATCTGCAGCAGCGGGTGATGGAGACCCTCACCGCCCCTCCCGTGGCTCGGTCTGCAGCCGTAACCCCTGCCAGCAGCGGTCAACCTGATGCGGCCTATCAGGCAGAAGTGGAGCAGTTTTTACAGGAGAGCGACGAGAGCAGCTCGCCTTTCTAGGGCGTTTCTGGAGTATCGGCAAAGAGGCACTGGCGCTGGGTCGATGGCGATACAAGAAAGGGGCCGTCAATTGACGGCCCCTTTCTATTGATGATAGCGATGGAACTGATGGCTTGGTGGACTCAGGGATAGATGCTCACTTCTATCAGATTCTGATCCGGGTCGAGGAAGTAGAGTGATTCTGATAGGTGTTGCACCGTCAGGCGCCGCGCCAACCCTGTCAGGGATAGATGCTCACTTCTATCAGGTTCTGGTCAGGGTCGAGGAAGTAGATGGATTCTATCGGCCCACAGGCACCGCTTTTGGTCACAGGCCCCTCGACAATCTCCACCCCGTGGCAGGCAAGCTGGGCCATCACCTGCTCCAGCGGCCAGCGGGTGATAAGGCAGACATCTCCCGACCCCACCTGCGCCCGATTGCGCGGCTCCTGCCCCAGCAGTTGCAGATTGATCTTCTGGTTGCCAAACCCTACCGCCCGGCGCCCCGCACCGAAGGTGATGGCCTCCATATTGAGCACCGAACTGTAAAATTCCACGGCCCGTTCGATATCACTGACCGTCAATACCAGATGGTCGATATGGCTGATCATGGTTACCTCCTGGTGGTGATCTGGCTGATGTGACCGGCATATGCCCGCAAGCATCCGACTGTCGTCGCCACAGCGGGCAACCCCATCTTACCCGGCAAGGGAGAGCCCATGTGTGCCGTGGCGCGCAAAGCGAGCGCAAATGATCTGGTCAGATAAATTCGCGTTACTGCACCGCAGCGCACGCTTTGTCACGCTGGGCCTGCAGGGTCTCATCTTCGCTATCCATCGCCGCCAGAATCGCCTGATTGCAAGCCCGCTCTGCCAGCTTGGCAGGACTCTGCTTGGCATCCCCAATCTCTGCAATCATCGGCCGATAACTGACGGCCGCCGAGCAGTACATGGTGCGAAATTTGGGCAGTTGCCAACTGCTGTCATCCTGTCGGGTCAAGTCATCACACAGCTTGTGAAACAGGGCGGACGCCTTGACCGAGCACTGACTAAAACGCCGCACATCTTGCTCATAAGGACGGCAAACGCTCGGCTGCTGGATCTGCCACAGCTGAAAAGAGAACGGGACCGACTCCCCCTCATACTGCACCACCAGCGTCTTGGCCTCAGTGCCATAGATATCCGCAACCTGCTGCTGTACCAGATTGAGATAAGCCGAAAAAAGATAGGAAACCGGATCCATCACCACCTCCCTGTGGTTGTCACTGTCGGGCTGTATCACGAAAACCGGAGCGATTTTCAAACGAGTAACAGACGACAACAGCTTACTGATTTGGTTGGAAAAAATGATACTCTTCTCGCCACCCTCATGTACAACGTTCAAGGCTAAAGTGCGATGCAACAATGCGGTATTTATGAACAGCTCATTACTCAACTGCTGACATCTCGACTCGACCGCGAGCACTTTTACGTGGGGGAACGCCAACTTGAGCCTGCCGAAGCGGCAGTTTGGTTATCCAGATTTCTGAGCCGGGTTTTGGAATATGCGGTTGGTTCGGTAACTGGAGAGGATCAGCTGCAACGGCAGATTGAGCTGGCTAACCAGTTATTGCTTTGGCTAAAGGATCGCACACAAGACCCAGACTTTATTAGCGAGAACCTCATCGATAGTCAGGGAAAAATTCTGACAGCGCTCTACCAGTTGGATAACCCCATTTCCGCCAATTTAAAGCAATATGCCGAGGATATTTTCCCTCTGACAGGTCTCACTCAGAGCGAACTGTTTTGTGGCAGCAATGCGGGTTTGTCGATGGAGTCGGAGATTAAACGGGAGATATTATCGGCAGATAGCATCTGCTGGCTGGTCTCATTTATCAAATGGGCAGGTATCCGGATTTTCCGTCATGAGCTGGAAGAGTTCACTCGCCGCGGCCACCAATTAAAAGTAATTACTACCTCTTATATGGGAGCGACCGATGCCAAGGCAGTTGAATTTTTAGCCAGCCTCCCAAATACCGAAGTCAAACTCAGCTATAACACCCAGCGCGAGCGGTTGCATGCCAAGAGCTATCTCTTTTGCCGAAATACCGGCTTTCATACCGGCTATATAGGTTCCTCCAATCTCTCTCACTCAGCCCTCACCAGCGGCTTGGAGTGGAACCTAAAAATCACCTCGCAAGAGATCCCTCATATTATCGAGAAATCCCTGAGTACCTTTGAAACCTATTGGGAATCCGATGATTTTGAGCTGTTTGATGGCAAGCTCGAAAGCCGTACAAAATTGCAGCATGCACTGCAAGAGGCCCGTGGGGATGGGGACAAAAATAGTCCTGCCTATTTCTTTGATATCACGCCGTTTCCCCATCAACTGGAAATCCTTGAACAATTGGCGATGGAGCGCGCTTTACACCAGCGCTTCCGTAACTTGGTGGTTGCGGCCACCGGTACAGGGAAAACCCTGATCTCCGCTTTTGATTTTGCGCGTTTTCTGAAAACCAAACCCGACGCCAAGTTCCTGTTTGTCGCCCACAAAGAGGAGATCTTGCGCCAAGCATTGGCCTCATACCGCGGAGTGCTTAAACAATCCAATTTTGGCGAACTCTTGGTCGGCGGCGCCGTGCCGACCCACTACCGTCAGCTATTTGCCTCGGTGCAATCCTTGAATAACCAGCTGGCTAATTTACGTCTTAGCCCAGATTATTTCGATTACATCGTCATTGATGAGGTTCACCATATTGCGGCGGCCAGTTATCGCGGTCTGCTCGCCGCCTTTGAACCTCACATTCTGTTGGGATTAACCGCAACGCCAGAGCGCCATGATGGCGGTGATATTCTTGCCGACTTTTGTGGTGTCATCGCAGCAGAGATCCGCTTGCCCGAGGCCATCAATCG
This sequence comes from Aeromonas sp. s13, assembly GCF_040907905.1. Classification (NCBI taxonomy): domain Bacteria; kingdom Pseudomonadati; phylum Pseudomonadota; class Gammaproteobacteria; order Aeromonadales; family Aeromonadaceae; genus Aeromonas; species Aeromonas sp. s13. The sequence goes on from NZ_JBFOCS010000078.1 coordinate 41,213, forward strand.
TCGCCATCTCTGTCCGTTCCAATATTTTGGTATCGATGATGATACTGACTTGCGCCAAGTGGCTTGGAAAAATGGCCGTTATGACATCACTGAACTCACCAATATCTATACCCACAATCAGCAGCGGGTACAGAAAATAGTCCAGAGCCTCAATGAGATCGTCACCGATATTACCAAGATCAAAGCGCTGGCATTTTGTGTGAGCCGTGAACATGCCGACTTTATGTGCAAGGCCTTTTTATTGAAGGGCATCAAGGCTGACATCCTCACCAGCGATAATCGAGACGAGCGGCATAGTAAACAACAAGATTTGCGCACTGGGGTTATCAATATTCTCTGCGTGGTGGACATCTTCAACGAAGGGGTCGATATCCCGGAAGTCGATACCTTGCTGTTTTTACGACCAACGGAAAGCCTCACTATCTTCTTGCAGCAATTAGGGCGCGGCCTGCGGCTGGCGAGTGATAAAGAGTGCTGCACCGTGTTGGACTTTGTTGGCAATGCCCGTGCTGAGTATGACTTTGCCCAGAAATTCCGGGCACTGGTGGGTAAAACTAATAAAGCAATCAGCCACGAGATCAAACAGGGCTTCCCTCACGCCCCCTTGGGCTGCCGCATCGAACTCTCAAAACAGACCCAAGAGTTAATTCTGAGCAATATCAAGAAGGCGACTCTCAATACCTCGCGCCTTATGGGCCTGATCCGCCGTTTCTCACAGGATTGCGATTTACCTCTGACACTAGCGAACTTTTTGAAGTTCTACCCTCACATCAGCCTTGAGGAGATCTACAAGCGCGGCAATTGGAGCACCTTGGTCAAACAGGCCCGCAACCATACCATTTCTGAAATGAGCGATGAGAAGTTGTCGACTCTCTACACCCGGGCCATCAAAACCCGGCTATTGGGCTGCGATGCGCTCCATTACTTGAACTTCTTACAAACCTTGGTGGAAAGCGCCTTTACCTTAACGGCCGAGCACGATGCACGCATGGCCTTGATGTGCCACTACGACTTCTGGCAACAGAGCGGCCCCAACGCAGGCTTTAGCTCCTTGGCGCACAGCCTGAAACAACTCAATCAACCAGAGTTAAGGGCCGAGCTGGCAGATCTGTTACCCATGCTGATCAACCGGGTGCAGCACGAACAAAGCACCATGCCAAACCTTCCCGGTAATCCGCTGCAACTGCATGCTCGCTATGCCAGAGAGCAAGTGCTGGTTGGCTTTGGCGCGACCACCTTCGCGCAGCAACCCACGGCTCGCGAAGGGGTCTATGTCATCGCAGAGCAAAATATCGAGTTGCTGTTCGTTACCTTGAACAAAACGGAACAGCACTTCTCCCCCACTACCCGTTATCACGACTACGCCATCAACGAGTCGCTGTTTCATTGGCAGAGCCAAAACAGCGCTCGCCCAGAGCGGGGTAAGGGGCTGAGTTACATTAACCACAGAGCAGAAGGTAAGCGCTTGTTTTTGTTCGTCCGCGAGCAGAGCAAAGATGAATTTGGCCGTACCCTTGGCTTTGTGAACTTTGGTGAGGTGGAGTACGTATCCCACACTGGCAGCCAACCGATGAACATAAAATGGCGTCTCACTACTCCGATGCCGCCATTTATGTGGAAAGAAGCCGCCAAATTGGCTGTTGGTTAGTAAGGCTTCTCACCCGGTGGGGATATGGCGCAAAACCCACCGAATTCTCGCCCAAAACCCCGGCTAAATTATCCAGTTGCATAATAACCATGCGGCCTTGCGGTTGTTTAACTGGCCCTAACGTCAGATAATACCGCCCGCCTTCAAACCCGGATAACCCGACTTTCAGTGACGGTAATTGATGACTGAGTACCTGCTTTTATTGATCGGCACCGTGCTGGTTAACAACTTCGTGCTGGTGAAATTCCTCGGCCTCTGCCCCTTTATGGGGGTCTCCGGCAAGCTGGAAACCGCCATCGGCATGGGGCTGGCGACCACCTTCGTGATGACCCTCGCCAGTGCCAGCTCCTATCTGGTGGAGCACTATATCCTGCTGCCGCTGGATATCGCCTATCTGCGCACCCTCGCCTTTATTCTGGTGATCGCCGTGGTGGTGCAGTTTACCGAGATGGTGGTGCGCAAGAGCAGCCCGACCCTCTATCGCCTGCTGGGGATCTTCCTGCCCCTCATCACCACCAACTGTGCGGTGCTCGGGGTGGCGCTGCTCAGCATCAATGAGCGACACGACTTTATCCAGAGCGTGATCTACGGCTTTGGCGCCGCCACCGGCTTCTCGCTGGTGTTGATCCTGTTTGCCGCCATGCGCGAGCGTCTGGTCGCCGCCGATGTGCCCGCGCCGTTTCGCGGGGTGTCGATTGCCATGATCACCGCCGGTCTGATGTCGCTGGCCTTTATGGGCTTTACCGGCCTTATCAAGATATAACCATGATCCATATTCTCTTTGCCATTCTGGTGCTCACCCTGCTGGCGCTGGCGTTCGGGATTATCCTGGGCTTTGCCGCCGTCAAGTTTCATGTGGAAGCAGACCCCATCGTCGATCAGCTCGATGCCCTGCTGCCCCAGACCCAGTGTGGCCAGTGCGGCTATCCCGGCTGCAAACCCTACGCCGAGGCGCTCGCCAACGGCGATCAGATCAACAAGTGCGTACCCGGTGGCGAGGCCACCATGCGCAAGATTGCCGATCTGATGGGGGTCGAGCCCCAACCGCTGGGGGGCAGTGACGAGGCCGCAGTGCCGGTCAAGAAGGTCGCCTTTATCCACGAAGATCAGTGCATCGGCTGCACCAAGTGCATTCAGGCCTGCCCGGTGGACGCCATCGTCGGCGCCACCAAGGCGATGCATACCGTGATTGCCAACGAGTGCACCGGTTGCGATCTCTGTGTCGATCCCTGCCCGACCGACTGCATCGAGATGATCCCGGTGCCCACTACGGTCGATAACTGGAAGTGGGATCTCAATAACGTGCATGTTCCGGGCAAGATTCCGGTCAAGATAGTGGAATAAACAGCGGAGCAACCATGCATTCCTTACTCGAACGTATCAAAGCCGGCACGCTCTGGGACTTTCACGGTGGCATTCACCCCGCCGACAACAAGCTGCAATCAAGCCAGAGCCCGGTGGTAGACGCCGGTCTGCCGCCACGCCTCATTATTCCGTTGCGCCAGCACGCAGGCCCCGCCGGCGATCTGCTGGTGCAGGTGGGCGACAAGGTCAAAAAAGGGCAGCCGCTGACCCGTTATGCCAAGGGGCGGGTCGTCCCTGTCCATGCCTCCACCTCCGGCACCATCACCGAGATTGGCAACCACACGGTTGCCCACCCCTCCGGACTCGGCGATCTCTGCGTCATTCTCACCCCGGATGGGGAGGATGAGTGGGGCGAGCGCAATGGCAAAGCCGATTACTGGAATCTGGAGCGGGGCGAGCTGCTCGAGCGCATCCAACAGGCAGGGGTAGCGGGCCTTGGCGGCGCCGTGTTCCCGACCCACAGCAAACTCGACGGCCGCGGCCAGCTCACCGAGATCCTGATCGTCAACGGGCTGGAGTGCGAACCCTATATCACCACCGATGATCGGCTGATGCAGCAATACGCCGACGAGATCATGGATGGCATCCGGGTGCTCAAGCACCTGCTCAAGCCCAAGCTGACCCTGATCGGGGTGGAAGACAACAAGCCCGAGGCAATCGAGCAGCTGACCCGCCATGCCACAGATGAGGATGTGCTGGTCAAGACGGTGCCGACCAAGTACCCCTCGGGCGGTGCCAAGCAGACCATTGAGCTGCTGACCGGCCGTCAGGTACCCAAGGGGGGCCGCGCGGTCGATATCGGCATCATGGTGCTCAACGTCGCCACCGTGTTTGCCATCAAGCGCGCCATTATCGACGGCGAGCCGCTGATCGAGCGGATCGTCACCCTCACCGGCGACAGCTTCAAAAAACCCGGCAACGCCTGGGTGCGCCTGGGTACGCCGGTGCGCTGGCTGTTGCAGCGTTTCGAGCTGCAACCGGAAGCGGAGCAGCGGGTGATCATGGGTGGCCCCATGATGGGCTTTACCCTGCCCCACGCCATGGTGCCTGTGGTCAAGGCCACCAACTGCCTGCTGGCGCCGACGCAGGCCGAACTGCCTGCCCCCGGCCCGGAGCAACCCTGCATCCGTTGCAGCGCCTGCGCCGATGCCTGCCCGGCAACCCTGCTGCCGCAAGAGCTCTACTGGTACAGCCGGGCCAAGGAGTATGACAAGGCCGAAAAGCTCAACCTGATGGACTGCATCGAGTGCGGCGCCTGCGCCTGGGTCTGCCCAAGCGAGATCCCGCTGGTGCAGTACTACAAGATCGCCAAAGACGACATTCGCGAAGCCCGCGCCGAGGCCGAAAAAGCCGAGCGCGCCAAGCAGCGTTTCGAGGCCAAGCAGGCCCGTTTCGAGCGGGAGAAAGCGGCCCGTGAAGCGCGCCATGCCGAAGCCGCCGCCCAGCGCCGTCAGACCATGACGGCCGCAGGCGGGGAAGATCCGGTGGCAGCCGCCTTGGCCCGTATCAAGGCCAAGCAGGATGCCCCCATCACTGCCATTGCCGCCACCGCCGAGGGCTTGCCTGACAACAGCGCGGTGATTGCCGCCCGCGAAGCCCGCAAACGGGAAGCGGAGGCGCGCCGCGCCGCCAAGCTGGCGGAGAGCGCAAACAGTGACACTGCCGCTGCGGCGCAACCCGCCGAGGCGGTTGACCCCGCCAGCGATCCCAAGAAAGCGGCCATCGCTGCCGCACTGGCCCGCGCCAAGGCCAAGAAAGCCGCTCAGGCTGGCGATAGCGCCGAGCCTGTGACTGCCGAAGCCGTTGCTGCCCCTGCGGTAGTAGATGTTGATCAGCAAAAGGCAGAGGTTGATCCGAAAAAGGCGGCGATTGCCGCCGCCATCGCCCGAGCCAAGGCCAAAAAGGCCGAGGCGAATGGTGAACCGGTAAGCGCAGCCAACGGCACGGCAGCCGAGGTCAACACGCAAAATGATGCCCCTGTCGATCCCAAGAAAGCCGCAATTGCTGCCGCTATCGCCCGGGCCAAAGCCAAAAAGGCGGCCCTGCAGGGTGACAGCGCTGAAGGCGATCTGACTGCAAACGCAGGCACCAGCGAATCCGCTGCAACCCAAAGCGATGCGCCATCTGCGGCCAGCGAAGCGGTTGATCCCAAGAAAGCCGCTATCGCTGCTGCCATTGCCCGCGCCAAGGCCAAAAAGCTGGCCCAGCAGGGCGAAAGTGCCGGTGTTGAGGATGCGAAGAGTGAGCCTACTGCCAGCGCGGAGACCCGCGACGTGGCGCTAGCCAAGAGCGAAGTAACCACCAGCCAAAGCGATACGACTGCAAGTGAAGCGGTCGATCCCAAGAAGGCAGCTATCGCCGCTGCCATCGCCAAAAAACTGGCCCAGCAGAGCGCAAGTACCGGTGCTGAGGTAGAGAATGCCGGTGCTGAGGTAGAAAGTGCCGGAGCTGAGGGTGAGCGCGCACCGGCCGAGCCGATGCAAAGCGATGCAGCCAGCAGTGAGCAACCACTTGCTGTCACTGCCGTGCCTGAAGCGAACGCCCCTGCAGCTGATGCCCCGGTTGATCCGAAAAAAGCGGCCATTGCAGCCGCGGTGGCCCGCGCCAAGGCGAAGAAGCTGGCGGCCGAGGCGGCCAGAGCCGCAGAGACCGCCGCTGAAGATGCCCCGTCAGCCGACCGAACAACCACAAGGTAATCGACAGACTCATGTTCAATATTGCGACTGCGCCGTTTGCCCATAACCGCAAACAGACCCGAACCCTGATGCTGCTGGTGATCCTGGCCTGCGTGCCGGGCTTGCTGGCCCAGACCTGGTTCTTCGGCTGGGGCTCCTTTATCCAGATCCTGCTGGCGCTGGTCACTGCGCTGCTGTGCGAGGCGCTGGTGCTCAAGCTCCGTGGCCGAGCCATCAAGCCTGCCCTGATGGATGGCAGTGCGGCGCTCACCGCCGTGCTGATCGGTCTCTCCCTGCCGCCACTGCTGCCGTGGTGGATGCTGGTGGTGGGCACGGCCTTTGCCATCATTGTCGCCAAACACCTTTACGGCGGACTGGGCCAGAACCTGTTCAACCCGGCCATGGTCGCCTATGTGCTGCTGCTGGTCTCCTTCCCGGTGCAGATGACCAGCTGGCTGCCGCCGGAGAGCGTGCGCGCCTACAGCCTCGGCTTTGGTGATGCGGCGTCGGTCATCTTCACCGGCTTTAGCCTCGACGGCTACAGCATGGCCCAGCTCAAGCAGGGGGTGGATGGCCTCACCATGGCGACCCCCCTCGATACCCTGAAAACCGGCCTGACTCAGGGACTCACCACAGGCGAGATCCTGAGCGGCCCGCTGTTTGAGGGCTGGGGCGGTATCGGCTGGAGCTGGGTCAACCTCGGCTACCTGCTGGGCGGCCTGTTCCTGCTGCAACAGAAGGTGATCAACTGGCGCATTCCCACCGCCATTCTCGGTGCCCTGCTGGCGGCCTCCACCATCGGCTATCTGGTAAGCCCGGATGCGACTGCCACGCCCATGTTCCATCTCTTTAGCGGCGCGACTATGCTGGGGGCCTTCTTTATCGCCACCGATCCGGTCAGCGCCTGCACCACGCCGCGTGGCCGACTGGTCTATGGCGTGCTGATCGGGGTGCTGGTCTACATCATTCGCCGCTTTGGCGGCTATCCGGATGCGTTCGCCTTCGCCGTGCTGCTGGCCAATCTCTGCGTACCCTTTATTGACAGCCTGACTCGCCCGAAAGTGTATGGAGCCCGTCGCCAATGATGTTTCTGCCCTTTTCCCCCATCACAGCTGACGGAGCCCGGACATGTTAAAGAGCATGCGCAAGAACGGCCTTATTCTGGCCATGTTCGCGCTCGGCTGTACCGCGCTGGTGGTACTGACCAACGAGCTGACCAAGGATAAAATCGCCCACCAGCAGCAGCTGGAGAAACAGCAGACCCTCTCGGTATTGCTGCCGGAGGGGAGCTATGACAACGATCTGGTGGCCAGCTGCAAGCAGGTGACCAGCAGGAAGTATCTGGGCAGCGATCAACCGCAAGCCCTCTATACCGCCAGCAAGAATGGCGTGGTGACCGGCTATGCGCTGGAGGCGATCGCGCCGGATGGTTACAGCGGGGCGATCCGCATCGTGGCGGGTTTTGATGCCAAGGGCACCATCACCGCCGTGCGCGTGCTCGCTCACAACGAGACCCCGGGTCTCGGTGACAAGATAGAGCTGAAGAAATCGGACTGGATCAACAGCTTTGCCGGAAAATTCCTGACCCATGATAACGAGCCCCAGTGGGCGGTGAAGAAGGATGGCGGCGAGTTCGATGCCTTTACCGGCGCCACCATCACCCCGCGAGCCGTGGTCAAGGCGGTGAAGAACCTGCTGAAACTGCAGCAGGAGCAACCCGAACTGCTCAGCAACGCCCCGGCTTGTCCGGCAGCGAACTAACGGAGTCGAGCCATCATGAACCAGATGGAACAGATTGAAACGGGCGCAGCCCCGATTGCCGAGCTGGAAAGCCGCAAGGGCGAGCTCAAGGAGCTGATGAGTCAGGGGTTGTGGAAGAACAACCCCTCGCTGGTGCAGGTGCTGGGGCTCTGCCCTACCCTCGCCGTCTCCTCCACCTTTACCAATGCGCTGGGGCTGGGCCTTGCCACCATGGCGGTGCTGGTCTGCTCCAACCTCGCCGTCTCGCTGGTGCGCAACTGGGTGCCGAAGGATATTCGCATTCCGGTCTATGTGATGATCATCGCCTCGCTGGTGACCAGCGTGCAGCTGCTGATGAACGCCTACACCTATGGCCTCTATCAGGCGCTCGGCATCTTTATCGCCCTCATCGTCACCAACTGCGTCATCATCGGCCGCGCCGAGGCCTATGCCTCCAAGAACCCGCCGCTGCTGGCGGCCCTCGACGGCCTGATGATGGGCCTTGGCTTTACCCTGGTGCTGCTGGTACTGGGCGGCATGCGCGAGATCATCGGCATGGGCACCCTGTTTGATGGCGCCGAGCTGCTGCTGGGCGAGTGGGCCAAATCCCTGCGCATCGAGCTGTTCCACGCCGATGCCAGCCTGTTGCTGGCGATTTTGCCGCCGGGCGGCTTTATCGGGTTGGGACTGTTGATCGCAGCCAAGAACGCCATCAACGACTGGCGGGACCGCAAACAGGCCGCTACCGTGGCCCACTGCAACGTTGCCCCGGCCCGCGTCCGGGCGACCGAGCTATGATCGGAAGCAAGGCATGAACAACCAGAAACGCAGAGAGATCCTCGAGCGACTGAGGGAAAACAATCCCCACCCCACCACAGAGCTCAACTTCAACTCGCCATTCGAGCTGTTGATCGCCGTGCTGCTCTCGGCGCAGGCAACCGATGTCAGCGTCAACAAGGCGACCGACAAGCTCTATCCGGTGGCCAACACCCCGCAGGCGATGCTGGATCTCGGGGTGGACGGGCTCAAGGAGTACATCAAGACCATTGGCCTCTTCAACACCAAGGCCGAGAACGTCATCAAGACCTGCGCCATCTTGCTGGAGCGCCACGGCGGCGAGGTACCGGAGAACCGCGAAGCGCTGGAAGCCCTGCCGGGAGTCGGCCGCAAGACCGCCAACGTGGTACTCAACACCGCCTTTGGCTGGCCCACCATCGCCGTCGATACCCATATCTTCCGGGTCTCGAACCGTACCGGTTTTGCGGTGGGCAAGAACGTGGATCAGGTGGAGGAGAAGCTGCTCAAGGTAGTGCCCGCCGAGTTCAAGCTGGATGTCCACCACTGGCTTATCCTGCACGGACGTTACACCTGTCTGGCTCGCAAGCCCCGTTGTGGTTCCTGTATCATCGAGGACTTGTGCGAGTACAAAGAGAAGGTCTATCCCGACAACTGATAGCCTCGCAACCGAGATTGAAAGCAGTACACATCACCAACCCGGAGAACTGAGCAATGAGAATTCTGCATACCATGCTGCGTGTCGGCGATCTGCAACGCTCCATCGACTTCTACACCCGTGTCCTTGGCATGAAGCTGCTGCGCAAGAGCGAGAACAGCGAGTACAAGTACACCCTGGCCTTCGTGGGCTACGGTGACGAGAAGGATGAAGCGGTGATCGAGCTGACCTACAACTGGGGGGTGAGCGAGTACGAACTGGGCTCAGCCTATGGCCACATCGCGCTGGAAGCAGACGACATCTATGCCACCTGCGAAGCGCTGCGCGCCGCCGGTGCCAAGATCACCCGCGAGCCGGGCCCGGTTAAAGGCGGCACCACCGTGATCGCCTTCGTCGAAGATCCGGACGGTTACAAGATTGAACTGATCGCCAAGAAAGATGCCGGTACTGGCCTCGGTGACAGCTTCTAAGCTGCCCTAATCTCACGGCCTAATGGCAGGATCAAAAAAGAGCGCAGATGCGCTCTTTTTTATGCTTCTCTGACCGGGCCGCAAAGCTAGATCTCGCCATTGCGCCCCATGCTGATCACCACCCGCCGGTTCTTGGCACGTCCCTGTTCGGTTTCGTTGGAGGCAACGTGCTGCTTCTCACCATGCCCCTCCACCGAGATCTTGCCGGGATCGATCCCCAGATCGACAAACACCTTCTTGATGGCATCGGCCCGCTTCTCGGAGAGTTTCAGGTTCGGCCAGCGGCCGCCATAGCTATCGCTGTAAGCATCGATCACCACTACGTCGATACTCTTGTCCGCCTTGATAAACTCGCTGATCATCGCCAGCCGCCGCTTGGAGGGGATGGAGAGCTGATCGCTGTTTTTGTCGTAGGTGAGCACGCTAAAGGCGATGTCATTGAAGCTGTAGGGCAACAGCCCGCTCAGACAGTCGATAAAGGCCTGATATTTCACCCGAAAGTTGACTGACGAGAGGGACACTCGCACCGCGCGGTTCTGGCGATACCAGTCCCGATACTGAAAAGTGGGCATCCGCCCCCCCTCCAGCTCGTCGAGCATGGTCCAGGCGGTTTGCCCCTCCACCAGCCCATCGAACTGCTGATAGAAGCGCAGTTGACTCACTTCTCGCCCGGCGATGCCCGGGCGCCATACCGGTGGCATGATGCCAAGGCTCACCGTCTGGGTCTGGGCCTGCGGCCGCTTGCCCTTGAGCTCGAAGTCGAGGTTGATCTTGCGCCCGGCACGGCTGACAAAGGCCCCCGTTCCCCAGTTGGGGATCGGGTGCTCGAGGCGACACTCAATCTGGGTATCGGAGGTCAAACGCCAGACGGATTGATCCAGACCGGCACCAAATTCGGTGACCCCAGCCTGTAACTGCATACTCACGGATATGCTGACCAACCCCAACACCCAAGCGTTCAATTGCTTGCCCTCCACACGATCTCACAAGAGATATCGGCGGCAAGAGGCCAAGCTTTAGCGACAAACTGCAAAGACGTGCCGTTGGTGTGGCAAAGGCTTGCCCCTCAGCGGCAACCGACCGCAAGCGGCGCCTATTCCCCCCTCTTAGCTCCGTGCCAACCGGCGGGAAGCTCGCTACAGTAAAGCCAGGGCAATCAGACGCCGCTTATCGGGAACCACACTCATGCACCGCTCTTGCTTCTCTTTATTGCAGATGTTGTTGCCAATGCTGCTGGCGCTATCCGGCAGCGCCGTCAAGGCCGCAACACAGGATCAGGAGTGGGCACAGGAGCGCGCCAATGCGGTGCTCTCGCTGATGACCTTCACCGTGGTGCCTGACATCACCGCCAGCAACCTCGATATCGGCAGCGGCACCAATCAATCTGCCGCCCTCAACATGACCCAGATCGGTGGCGGCGCAACCATGAGCGAAGCCGTGCCCATCTATCTGGAAGGGGCGATCGGCTTTAGCCGCTACGATCCCCAGTTTGTGGTGAGCAACGGCACCGAGAGCCGCACCCTCCCGACCAAGTGGAACAGCCTGACCGCTTCAGGCGGGATCGGCTGGGATATCGCCCTCCATGAAGACCCGCGCGGTGGCCACTGGGTGCTGCGCCCCATCGCCAACGTCTCGCTCGGTACCATGGCCAGCGATCTGCGGATCGGCAACTGGCTGCTGGAGCGCACCAAGGGCTACTCGCTGGATTTTCTCGATGGTGGACAGCTCAATATGTACGGACTGGGCGGCTCGCTGATGCTCGACTACGAGCTCTTTTCAAAGGCGCAGGATATCGATATCGAAGTGCGCTACTCCTACCAGCACCTGCAGAGCTTTGGTGGTACCTCGACCAGCGTCCGTGGTCACGCCGAGGCGGAGAACCTCGGTCTCTATCTGCGCCGCCGGGCCCCGCTATTCCACTGGACCCTGCTCGACAGACCGGTGCGCTATGTACTGGAGGGGGCCCATACCGCATATCTGGGGGAGCAGCGGGGGTTGCTTGGCTTTGACTCCCTCAACTCTATCGGCGCCGGTCTGGAGCTGGACAGCAGCAAATACGACATCATAGTCACCCGTACCCGGCTGGTTGCCCGCTATATGTTCAGCCACAACACCAGCGGTTATTCCATCGGGTTGGCCATGAGTTTCTGAGTCGTTATTTTTACCTGCCAAGAGTGGGCAATCCTCAGGGAAAGCACAGTAACACTCCGGATAATTATGCCCGTATTGATGGAGAATTTATTGATCTGCCCCCTTTCATATTTCTCACTACCCAGTCATATCAGGTAAAAATATCTTCCTGCTGACAGGCTAATTTCCCCCCTCGCACACCGAATATTGGAGTTTTTGTCTGTGTATTTACGGTGCGCAATGGCTCAGTGGCCCTGTGATGTCGCCAGCCTGCGCCCGCTTGCAACAGGAAAAATACCAAACGCCCGACATCACTGACCGATGGCCAACCTTATCGATGCCCATAAGGAACCAACCCGGAGATCCCCCATCATTTGCACAGTGACTTGAACAGCACCTAACCCATTGTTTTAAATGATTTATGTTTTTTCATATTTTATGAATCCAATTAATCCTGTTTTATTTTACTTACATCACCCGACTGCTAAATTTGGCGTCATCCCGGCAGGACGAGGCGCACTGAAACGACTGACTGCGGGCTACCGATAACAGGTGTGCAATGGGCACAGAAATAACGTTAAGGCATAGCAACCGTTATTTTGACGACATCACACTTGCTGATCCTTGTTGATTTGAGGTTATCTGATGAAAAAAACGCTGCTTGCTCTCTCTGTATTGGTCATGACCGGAACCGCATATGCAGGGGTGCCTGATTTATCCGCTAGCTGTCCTGGACATATTAATCTTCGCATCGAAGATGGCACGGCTTATATCAATAACCAGCAAATTCCACTTAAAAAAGTGAATTCAAATTTCTACGAGGCGAGCAAGGGGCGCACCACCCTCTCCATGGTGAAAAATGGCGACTGGGGCATCACCTATTTTGTCAAAAATGGCGACAGCGGCGCCTGCCAGCTCAATGACGATGAGAACGATGACGACGGCGATGATGAGAACGCCAGCAGCAGTGCCTACAACGGCAGCACTGCGCAAACCAAGGTTGCCGAGAACGCCTGCATGAACGCCGTTGCCAGAAAAGCGGGCGTCAGCCGCAGCAAACTGACCCTCGACTATGTGGCCGACTCCCAGGCGGGGATGATGATTGATATCAAGGGGCCCCATGACCGGCTCTGGCACTGCCTCACCGACGCCCGCGGCCATATTTCTGGCATCAATCAGGACTGATTTCGAGCCATGGCTCAACGGGGCCCACACCGACCGTGGGGGCTCCACCCCTTATCCATTGCAATTATTTGATACAGGTAAATGAAGATGAAATCCAAACAGACTCTGCTCAATGTCGCCCTCGGTTGCCTGCTGGCGGTCGGTATCTCCGGCTGTGCCGTGGCCAAAACCCATCACGGCCACAAGACCCATGCCCAAGCGCACGCTCAGGAAGGGGCCGTGCAGTATGGCGACGAGAGCCCGTGGGCTGGCAACTATAAAGCAGTCACTGACGATGGCCGCACTGTGGCTGAAATTCACGTCGATACCACAGGGGAGACCTATATCGATGGCAATCAGGTCAAACCAAGCCACAGCGGCAGCGACTACCTGAAATTCAAGCAGGAGACCATCACTTACACCCTGCGCAAAAGCGGCGCCAGCTGGAAAGACAGCGATGCCGGCACCAACGGCCGCATCCTGTTCGATTGATAATCCCGACACCAGCCTTGCCAGACACCAAGCCCCGCCAAGGGGCTTTTTTGCACCTGCGATTTACCATCAACCACAGCCCGCCCCGAAAAATCCAGCCTTGTCACAGAGTTAGTGCAATCTGTCACATATTCCTTTTGATGAAATTGTTAGGATGGCTCAATTCGGCACCTCATCGCCCCGTTCCAAAGCGAGTTGAAATGGACTTCACACCCGTTTTTGCTGTTCTGCTAGGCCAGCTCTGGTATCTGCTGCCCCTGTTGTTGATTGCCACCCTGATCAAAACGCCTTGGTTCAAAGGGATGGTTGGAGAGGCATTTATCAACTTGGGCATCCGGCTCTTTCTCGACAGACAGGAGTACCACCTGCTCAAGAACGTGACCCTGCCGACCCCGCAGGGCACTACCCAGATCGATCATGTGATCGTCTCTCGCTTCGGGCTATTTGTGATCGAGACCAAGAACATCAAGGGGTGGATATTTGGTAATCCAGCCCACAAAAGCTGGACACAGCAGCTCTATCGCCGCAGACATACCTTTCAAAATCCCCTGCGCCAAAACTATCTGCACCTGATGACGCTCAAATCCTTGCTGGGTCTTGCTGATCATCAGCTCCATTCGATTATCTACTTTATTGGCGACTGCACTTTTAAAACCCCCATGCCGGATAACGTGATGAACCGTGGGCTTATTCGCTATATCAAGAGTAAAACCACGCAGGTGTTGACCCCTGCCGAAGTCACCAGAGTGATCGACACAATCCAGCGGGGACGACTGGCCGCCAATTGGCAGACCCATAAACAGCATGTGGCGCAGTTGAAAGCACGTCACAGCGAGGTTCCCCGCCCGCCTTTATCCGTAGCTGCAATGCCTGTGGTCAATCAGGTGGTGAACGCCGCGCCAACCATCACCGAATCGCTCACCCAAGCAAATCCACTATGCCCCAGATGCGGCAACCCGATGGTATTGCGTACCGCCAAACGGGGGGATAACCGAGGCAATCGGTTTTGGGGATGCAGTGGATACCCAAAATGCAGATTCATTGTAAATCTCACAGGGAACAGCAAGGCATGAACTGCCACACAAGGGGAAACTCACTCTGACATCAAGGGCGGCCAATTGGCCGCCCTTGATGTTTCTTAGCGAATCGTCGCCATCTGCCGCACGCAGCGTTGCTCTCTGTCATCCACCCGCTTGGCAAACCAGGCGGTGGTAAGGTTTCGGGTGATTTTCGGGCTCTTTAGCTGAATGCCGGGCAGGATGGCGCGGGGCAGTCGCTTGCCCGCTTGCTTGTCGGCCAGGGTAAAGATGCGATGGTAGAGATCGGTCTCGGCAAATTCGGCGGTATCCCCTTTGCGCAGGCTCTGGTGGATCGCTTGCTTGCTCATATTGACCCGGTTGGCGAGGGTGTAGACGGCCAGTTCGGTATTGCCCGGCAGATCCGAGTCATAGCGGATCAGATCCCCGTCCAGCGCCAGAGTTTTGCCACTCAAACGGCTGACGGCAGCTTGAAAAGCGGCATTGCGACTGGCGTACCAGCCGGCGTTGAAATCGGCAAAGCGGTAGAGGGTATCCGGGTAGTCGGCGGGATAACCGAAGATATGTTTGGTGCCAAACCAGATGCCGCCGCGACGGGTAAAGACTTCGTGGCGGATGGAGTCCTTGATTGGATAGGGGTAACCACGGGCGTTGGCCTCGGCAAAGGCGATGCTCACCTGCATCGGGCCACCGGTATGCACCGGGTTGAGGTTGCCAAACAGCGTCTTGCCCATCGGCAGCATGCTGATCATATCTTCGAAGATTTCACTCATCTCCCGTTCGGTACGCAACTTGTCGATGCGCTCGGCATAGCTCTTGCCTGTGGGCGAGTTGATGGAGAGCGCGGCCCGCACCATAAATTCGGGGATCAGCAGCTTGGCTGCCCGTGAGTTGATCTCTTTCCAGGCGATCTTGCCAAGGCCCGGCACCACGGGGTCGGCCTGATAAGTGGCTTCCTGCTCCGCCACCGCCAGCACGCTACAGACGTTGTGATCATTCACCGTCACCCCCTGGGTGGTGAGCGCCGTCACCACGTCATTGGCCCATCCCTGTTTGTCCGGCACCTGACGGGGCAAGAAGCGCACGATGCGGCTCTTCATATCCGCCGGTTTGCGCGGCTGCATGGCAGGGGGCGTTTTGGGGTTGCTCACGCTCGCCTCTTTGGTGGGCGCGGAGGCGGGATCACTGGCACAACCAGCCAGCAACAAGGCAGAGCAGAAGGCAAAAAGACGACAGGAAGGCAAAGCGGTCATAAGCATGTCCATTTTTTGTTGGCCCTACAGGCAGCGCCGCTGGCACTGCACTGACAAGCAAAGTAGGGCCATTGTAGAGGATTGCTTGCTGCAGTTGAAACCCGCGCTCGCAGCATCCCCTCCCCTTGCCAGCTTTTGCCACCCCACACGCCATCCGTTGTCTGCGATGCGGAACTCATGACCTTCCTCAATGGCTCACCCGGCCCAAGCCGGACGGTGAGCGACAGATAAAAAGAAACCCCCGCCATCGCTGGCGGGGGTTGGTCGTCTGGCAAGTCGGGCTGATGCCCGCTGCAAACTCTTAGCGGTTTTTCACCTTCTGGTGCAGCTCCTGCACCGAGTTGACATTGGCGGTGGCATCCACGCTGATGGCCATGCAGGTGGCAAACGCCTCATTCATGGTGGTGGTATACGCCACTTTGTTCTGCAAGGCGGCGCGACGCAGCTGCTTGGAGTCCTGGATCGCCACCCGCCCTTCGGCTGTGTTGACGATGTAGGTGTACTCGCCATTCTTGATGCGGTCGAGAATGTGCGGGCGACCTTCGTGCACCTTGTTGACCAGGCGCGGGTTGATGCTCGCCTCACCCAGCGCGACCGCGGTGCCGTGAGTGGCATCCAGCTCGTAGCCCAGCTCCAGCAGCTTGGCAGCCAAGTCAACCACCTGCGCCTTGTCGCTGTGACGCACTGACAAGAGGGCTCGACCCTCTTTCGGTACGGCGTGGTTGGCACCCAGCTGCGCCTTGGCATAGGCCTCGGCAAAGCTGCTGCCCACCCCCATAACCTCACCGGTAGAGCGCATCTCTGGCCCCAGCAGCGGGTCAACCCCCGGGAACTTGGCAAACGGCAGTACCACCTCTTTCACCGAGTAGTAGGGCGGGATTATCTCTTTGGTAAAGCCCTGTTCTTGCAGCGACTGGCCGGCCATCACACGAGCGGCAATCTTGGCCAGCGGGGCACCGGTCGCCTTGGAGACGAACGGCACGGTACGGGCGGCACGCGGGTTCACCTCGATGAGGTAGATGTCATCGCCCTTGACCGCGAACTGCACGTTCATCAGACCGATAACGCCGAGCTCCAGCGCCAGCTTGCGCACCTGCTCGCGGATTTCGTCCTGAATTTTCTTGGACAAGGTATAGGGAGGCAGGGAGCAACCGGAGTCACCGGAGTGGATACCGGCCTGCTCGATGTGCTCCATGATGCCGCCGATGACCACGTCGGTGCCGTCGCAGATGGCATCTACATCCAGCTCGGTCGCATCGTCCAGGAAGCGATCCAGCAGTACCGGCGATTCGTTGGAGACGCTCACCGCCTCGGCGAAGTAGCGACGCAGATCCTGCTCGTCATAGACGATTTCCATGGCGCGGCCACCCAGCACGTAGGAGGGGCGAACCACCAGCGGGTAGGTAATGCGCTCGGCCAGCAGCACGGCCTGCTCCAGCGCGGTGACGGTGCCGTTTTCCGGCTGCTTGAGGCCGAGGCGCTCGACGGCAGACTGGAAGCGCTCGCGGTCTTCGGCGCGGTCGATGGCATCCGGACTGGTACCGATGATCGGCACGCCATTGGCTTCCAGTGCACGGGCCAGTTTCAGCGGGGTCTGGCCACCGTACTGGACAATCACGCCCTTGGGTTTTTCGATGCGGACGATTTCCAGCACATCTTCCAGGGTCACCGGCTCGAAGTAGAGACGATCCGAGGTGTCGTAATCGGTGGAGACGGTCTCCGGGTTGCAGTTGACCATGATGGTCTCGTAACCGTCTTCGCGCAGGGCCAGCGCTGCGTGCACGCAGCAGTAGTCGAACTCGATACCCTGACCAATACGGTTCGGGCCGCCGCCGATGATCATGACCTTCTCGCGGTTGCTCGGGGCCGCCTCGCACTCCTCGTCATAGCTGGAGTACATGTAGGCGGTGTTGGTGGCGAACTCGGCGGCGCAGGTATCGACCCGCTTGTAGACCGGGAAGATGTTGTGGCGGGCGCGCAGTTTGCGCACTTCCCCTTCGGCCACGCCGAGGATCTTGGCCAGACGGGCATCGGCAAAGCCTTTGCGCTTGAGGGCGCGCAGGAAGTCGGCATCTAGACCGGCCATGCCGCGCTCTTTCACCTCTTCTTCCAGCTTCACCAGATCTTCAATCTGTACCAGGAACCAGGGGTCAATCTTGGTCAGCTTGAAGATGCCATCCATGGAGAGACCGGCGCGGAATGCATCGGCGATGTAGAAGATACGGTCGCTACCGGCATCCTGCAGCTCGTGACGGATGCGGGTCAGGGAGTCCGGGGCATTGAGGTCAACCATGGGGTCAAAGCCGGTTTTGCCAGTTTCGAGGCTGCGCAGCGCCTTGTGCAGGGACTCCTGGAAGTTGCGGCCGATGGCCATCACTTCACCGACCGACTTCATCTGGGTAGTCAGACGGTCGTTGGCACCGGCAAATTTTTCGAAGTTGAAGCGCGGCACCTTGGTGACCACGTAGTCGATGGCCGGCTCGAAGGAGGCCGGAGTGCGACCGCCGGTGATGTCGTTCATCAGCTCGTCGAGGGTGTAACCGATGGCGAGCTTGGCAGCGATCTTGGCAATGGGGAAACCGGTCGCCTTGGAGGCCAGCGCAGAGGAGCGCGACACCCGCGGGTTCATCTCGATGATGACCATGCGGCCATCTTTCGGGTTGATACCGAACTGGACGTTGGAGCCGCCGGTCTCGACGCCGATCTCGCGCAGTACCGCCATGGAGGCGTTACGCATCAGCTGGTACTCCTTGTCGGTCAGCGTCTGGGCTGGCGCGACCGTGATGGAGTCACCGGTGTGGATACCCATGGGGTCGAAGTTTTCGATGGCGCAGACGATGATGCAGTTGTCGTTGCGATCCCGCACCACCTCCATCTCGTACTCTTTCCAGCCGATCAGCGACTCATCGATGAGCAGCTCTTTGGTCGGCGACAAGTCCAGACCGCGCTCGCAGATCTCGACGAACTCTTCGGTGTTGTAGGCGATGCCGCCACCCGAGCCACCCATGGTAAAGGAGGGGCGGATGATGCAGGGGAACCCGACCATCTGCTGCACGCCCCACGCCTCTTCCATATTGTGGGCGATGCCGGCACGCGGGCACTCCAGACCAATGCTGCGCATCGCCTTGTCAAAACGGGAGCGGTCTTCGGCCTTGTCGATGGCGTCGGCGGTGGCACCGATCATCTCGACACCGAACTCGGCCAGCACGCCATGCTTCTCCAGCGCCAGTGCGCAGTTGAGCGCAGTCTGGCCGCCCATGGTGGGCAGGATGGCGTCCGGGCGCTCTTTCTTGATGATTTCGCGCACCACTTCCCAGGTGATGGGCTCGATGTAGGTGGCGTCTGCCATCTCCGGGTCGGTCATGATGGTGGCCGGGTTGGAGTTGACCAGAATGACGCGGTAGCCCTCCTCGCGCAGGGCTTTGCACGCCTGGGCGCCGGAGTAGTCAAATTCGCAGGCTTGGCCGATGACGATGGGGCCGGCGCCGAGGATCAGGATGCTCTGAAGGTCATTACGTTTTGGCATGAAACTCTTTCCTCTATTTCTTAGGCGCGATACTGCTTAATCAATTCAATAAAGTGGTCAAAAAGACCGGCACAGTCGTGCGGGCCCGGGCTCGCTTCGGGGTGCCCCTGGAAGCTGAAGGCCGGACGGTCGGTGCGATGGATGCCTTGCAGGGAGCCATCGAACAGGGAGACGTGGGTGGCGCGCAGGCAATCCGGCAGGCTGTTCTCGTCTACCGCAAAGCCGTGGTTCTGAGCGGTGATCATGACGGTGTTGTCATCGAGGCTCTTCACCGGATGGTTGGCGCCGTGGTGGCCAAACTTCATCTTGACGGTCTTGGCACCGGAGGCCAGACCCAGCAGCTGGTGACCCAGACAGATGCCGAATACCGGCGTGTTGGTATTAAGGAAAGCCTTGATGGCCTCGATGGCGTAGTCGCACGGCTCGGGGTCGCCGGGGCCGTTGGAGAGGAAGATGCCATCCGGGTTCATCGCCAGTACCTCGGCGGCCGGGGTCTTGGCAGGCACCACGGTCAGGCGGCAGCCACGGTCAACCAGCATCCGCAGGATGTTGCGCTTGACGCCAAAGTCATAGGCTACCACGTGGTATTTCAGCTGGTCGGCATCCGGGGTGACGTGCCCCTTGCCAAGCTGCCAGCTCCCTTCGGTCCAGTTGTACGCCTCACCAACCGTCACCTCTTTGGCCAGATCCATCCCCTTCAGACCGGGGAAGGCGCGGGCCTGTTCGAGGGCATAGGCTTCATCGACCTGTTTCCCGGCCAGAATGCAGCCAGCCTGAGCGCCTTTCTCGCGCAGGATGCGGGTCAGTTTGCGGGTGTCGATGTCGGCGATGCCAACGATGTTGTGAGACTTGAGGTATTCGGAGAGGGATTGCTGATTTCGGAAATTGGAGGCAAGTATCGGAAGGTCCCGGATGATCAATCCCTGAGCATGGATCTGACTGGACTCTTCATCTTCGCTGTTGGTGCCGGTGTTGCCTATATGGGGGTAAGTGAGGGTGACTATCTGACGGGAATAAGAGGGATCGGTGAGGATTTCCTGATAGCCCGTCATCGACGTATTGAAAACCACTTCACCAACGGAACATCCCTCGGCGCCTATCGACACGCCTTTGAACACAGTTCCATCTTCCAGCACTAGCAATGCAGTGTGATTCAAGACAACCTCCAGTTATTTAGCTTTAAATTCAGCAATTTACCTGGGTGTTGCGGGCTCGGTTCCGGTCTTGGACAGGACTCGAACCCGGCAGATTTCTGGCAAATTGGGCGCATTCTACTTAAAAAAAGTGGCATTTCAACGTCTTTTCTCAGATGAAATGCATCTAAATTCAATAAAAAAGCAACATTACCCATTATCTATGCACTTAATCGCTTTGCAACCCCCTCCCGCGAAAGAAAAGGAAAAACCACCATCAAAAGATGCCACCAAGCCAGCGATAACGACAAAAACAAACAAAAAAAGCAATTAAAACAATGGCATTTATTTTTACACAAAAAACATTAATGACAAATTTAACGCTTTTATGATGACAAGATTGAACATGAAAAATGGAAAACGTTTTTCCTCATTTGAATTTTTAGTCTTTTTCAGCCCGTGTAAAAAAATGGCTTTATCCGCCATAAAGATGCTCAAATCTGTTACCTGGTGATGACATTCAGGAAGGGGAAATCTGGCGGATAACGCAATAGTGTGATTTATAAGGCGTTCAGTTAAAAATTGCAGGCAGCGTGTCTTTTTACACAAACTCTGGCTGACTGACAGCAAAAACCCCGGCAAGCCGGGGTTTTTCACTGGATAGCAGTAGTACGAAAGTGCCGCTCAGAGGCATCACTTGAGATTGAGCACATCCTGCATGTCATAAAGACCGGCACCCTGCTGACCAAGCCACTTGCCCGCCCGCACAGCACCGTTGGCGAAGGTCAGGCGACTGGAGGCCTTGTGGCTGATCTCCACCCGCTCGCCGATATCGGCAAACATGACGGTATGCTCCCCCACCAGATCGCCGGCGCGAATGGTGGCAAAGCCGATAGTGTTGCGATCCCGCTCGCCTGTGATCCCCTCGCGACCATAGACGGCGCACTCCTTGAGATCCCGGCCCAGGGTTTTGGCGACCACTTCCCCCATGGAGAGCGCAGTACCGGATGGCGCATCCACCTTGTGGCGATGGTGGCCCTCGATGATCTCGATGTCGGTGTAATCCCCCATCACCTTGGCGGCCTGCTCCAGCAGCTTGAACACCAGGTTGACCCCGACCGAGTAGTTGGAGGCGAACACGATACCGATCTGCTTGCCAGCCTCTTTCAGAGCAGCCTTGCCTGCATCGTCAAAACCGGTGGTGCCAATCACCATCTGCTTGTGGTGGGCCAGCGCAAAGGCCAGATTGGCAAGGGTCACCTCGGGGCGGGTGAAGTCGATGATGAGATCAAACTCATCGCGCACCTTGTCCAGACTATCGCTGATGGCCACGCCCAGATGGCCCAGCCCATTGAGCTCACCGGCATCAAGGCCGATCACCGCCGAACCCGGCCGCTCCAGCGCGGCACCGACCACTACGCCATCGGTGTTGGTGATGGCCTCCAGCAGCACCTTGCCCATACGACCATTACAGCCCATCACGGCCACACGGATCGGATTGTCCATCTCCACCCTCTCATCTCTTTTAATTATGGAAAGAGACCGTTTTACCAGCCCGCGCCGGGTTTGAAAAGCCATGATGCCACCACGCCTTGCTGCGCTCGCCAACGGCAGCGCACACTGGCTGGCCAAGAACTTCCTTTTGGTCACAGGCCGTTTTTCATCGTCTCACTCCATCATTTGGCAGACCGGGTGCCATCTGATAGGTTCGAACGAGTGAAATGCCAGCATAAGCAAAATCAGGGCAACGCCCGTGTCGATATCAAACGAGGTGCAAGGATGAGCGCAGGATTGCTGTTTGCTGTGGGGTTGATATCACTGACCCTTGTCATACTGGCCGCGGCTCTGCTGTTTGGTGGGCCGAGCTCGGCATCGGCGATGGCCAGCATCAACGACCCTTTCAAGGGGAGTGGCTGGAGCAACATGCCACCCCTCTCAAGATACCCGGCGCGTGACGGCACACAGTTGGCCTATCGGCACTATGGCGCAAAGGAGCACGCAGAGAACAACAAGGTCAAGGGCAGCGTGGTACTGGTTCACGGCTCTTCTGCCAGCAGTCAGAGCATGCACAAGATGGCGAACGCCTTTTCGCAAGCGGGATATGACGCCTACTCCCTCGATATTCGCGGCCATGGCGCATCGGGCGACAAAGGCACCATTGCCTACATTGGCCAGCTTGAAGACGATCTGGAAGATTTCATCAAGTCGGTGGCCCCCGGCAAGCCTGCAACACTCGTCGGCTTCTCGTCAGGGGGTGGCTTTGTGCTGCGCGTTGCTGGCAGCACGCGACAAACCCTGTTCGAGAGCTATCTGCTGCTCTCCCCCTATCTCGGCCCCACCGCCGCCAACTACCGGCCCAACAGCGGTGGCTGGGTACGTGTCGGCTTGCCTCGCCTCATCGCCCTGAGCATCCTCAACGGTCTCCATATTTCCACACTCAACCATCTGACCGTGCTGAACTTTGCCCTTAATGATGAGGCGAAATCTCTGCTGACCCCCTCCTACTCCTTCAACCTTGCCTCTAACTTTCAGCCAGAGCGCGACTATCAGCAGAATTTACGCAATGTGCAACGCCCCTGCGCCGTGATCGCGGGCGCAAATGACGAAGCCTTTCACACAGATCAACTTGAACCTGAGTTAAGACGTCTCGGCATCTCCTGGCCTGTCACCCTGCTGCCCGGTATTGGCCACATTCCGCTGACGCTGGAACAGGATGCTCTCGCGACAGCCGTTCAGGCGGTGGAGAAACTGACACAGTAACCACACATCCTGGGTCTTGTGTCCACGCGTTCTGGAAATATCCGCACCAGGCTCACATAGAGAGATGTAGCTGACGTTTGGCAGCGGGAGAAATCCCCAAGATGGCATGCAGAGATCTTATCGTTTACCTCTTTCCTTATTAAAGGCACGCGATATCCCCAGATACCCGCGGACTGCGCCAGAACAGCAATGAACAATAATCAGCACTAACTTTTTTTTCCGAATATTCTTTGGATATCTCAATAACACCAGAATCATCAAACAAAAACACCTATCCATCTGGACGTCTATCTTGACCAAGCGATGTTGACTCACTACTGTGGGCACCCCAATGCGGCAGGATGCCCGCCCTGTTTTCCCCCTATCCCTATCCGATACAGGTACAAAGCAGTTTATGACAGGAGGTCATTGTTCAATGTCAGAGGAACACATGATCCAGACTCAACCCAGTGCCAGGGCCTTGTTGCCACTTCTGGTTTTTCTCGCACTCTTTATCGGTACCGGTACCTGGCTGACCCTGCAGGGGGTCGAATTCGCCTTCTATCAGCTGCCCGCTCCGGTTGCTGCCCTGCCTGCGGTGATGCTCGCCCTGCTGCTTGGCAAAGAGAGCTTCAACAGCAATCTGGAGACCTTCTTCAAGGGGGTCGGCCACAGCAATATCATGGCGATGTGCCTTATCTATCTGCTGGCGGGGGCCTTTGCCAGCGTGGCCAAGGCCACCGGCGGGGTTGATGCCACCGTGGCGCTGGGCCTGTCACTCATCCCCGGCTGGGCGCTGTTGCCCGGGCTGTTCCTCATCTCTGCCTTTATTGCTACTGCTATGGGCACCTCCATGGGCACCATAGGTGCCGTGGCGCCGGTCGCGCTGGGCGTGGCACAGGCGGCCGGTATCGATCCGGTGCTGATGGCGGGAACCATTCTCTCCGGCGCCATGTTTGGCGATAACCTCTCCATCATCTCCGACACCACCATAGCAGCAACCCGCAGTCAGGGGTGCGAGATGAAGGACAAGTTCCGCGAGAACTTCAAGATTGCGGCCCCTGCCGCCATCGCGGTGATCCTGCTCTATCTGACCTTGGGCTCAGTGGGTGAATCACCTGCCAGCAGTAGCGCCATCGAGCTGTTCAAGGTGATGCCTTATCTGCTGATCCTGGGGCTGGCGCTCGCCGGGGTGAATGTGTTTGTGGTGCTGGGGATCGGTATTCTGGCCGCCGGTGCGGTGGGCATGATCAACGGCTACGCCATCGGTCAGTTCAGCAAGGATATCTATCAGGGCTTTACCGGCATGCAGGAGATCTTCCTGCTCTCCATGCTGATTGGCGGCCTCGGCGCCCTGATGGAACGTCAGGGTGGACTGGCATGGATCAGCGAGCGCATCAGCGCCCTGATTGCCCGTTTCACTCGCGAGCACAACGGTGAACAGAACGAGAAAGCGGCAGAGCTCGGCATCGCCGGGGTGGTGAGCCTCACCAACCTGTGCACCGCCAACAACACGGTGGCTATTATCGTCGCCAGCAAAGTAGCCCGGGATCTGGCCGAACACCACGGAGTCACCCCGCGCCGAGCCGCCTCCATGCTCGATATTTTCTCCTGCGTTGTACAGGGTCTGATCCCCTGGGGCGCACAGGCGCTGCTGCTGGGCTCCATCTTCGCCCTGTCACCGCTGGCGGTAGTGAGCATGAGTTTCTACCCGATGGCACTCGCGGTAGCGGCACTCATTGCAGTGTTTGTGAAGCACCAGATGCGCGGCAAAGCTGACAAGTAACAGACCAGAGGCTGGCGCGCCGACATGCTGTCAACAGGGGCCACACCCTGGCCCTTATTGACTCACTGTCGGATCCGCCAGCATTTATCCTACCGTCCCGGGCATCAGCCGTCCGGGACGGGGTTCCCCTCCCCCCTTAACGTCAAGAGTGAATGTGCTAAGGTAGAGCGCGTTCAAGCCATCGATGCGCAGCTATACCAGAGGTTCCCCATGCATGAGTCCCAACCCGAACGTCAATCCCTGCGCCAACTGGTTCGTCAACGCCGCAAAAATCTGAGTCCGGCCGAGCAGCAGGCGGCGGCCCAACAGCTGCTGGCCCAGTTCAAGCAACACCCCGAGATCCTCGCCGCCAAGCGCATTGCCCTCTATCTGGCCAATGATGGGGAGATCAATCCCTTGCCCACCATCCATTGGCTGTGGGCCCAGCACAAAGAGGTCTACCTGCCGGTGCTCCACCCCTTTACCCCGGGTCACCTGCTCTTTTTGCGCTATACCGCCACCAGCCCCATGGTACGCAACCGCTACGGCATCGAAGAGCCGGAGCTGGATATCCTGCAGGTGGTGCCCCACAGCACGCTCGATCTTATCTGCACCCCGCTGGTCGCCTTCGATGCCGAGGGCAATCGTCTTGGCATGGGGGGCGGCTACTACGATCGCACTCTCGCCATCTGGCATCAGCACAAGCTGGGCCCCAAGCCACTCGGTATTGCCCACGACTGCCAGCAGGTAGATGCCGTCCCGCAAGAGGAGTGGGATGTGCCGCTGCCCCAGATCATCACCCCGAGCCACTGCTGGCGCTTTGAATAGGCTGTTTTTGGCAGGCAGTCCCTGCTTTGTGCGCGCAAACGCAGAATAAACAGGCAAACGATTTACAAAGTCCCTCTTTTTGCCCTGGAACGTGAGCAACAAGGTCGCGACGGGGTACCGGGTTGGATATAATGCGCCCGCTTTTTTCTTAAGGAACGATCATGACTCAAGATGAAATGAAGAAGGCGGCCGGTTGGGCTGCGCTCAAGTATGTGGTTCCCGGCACCATCGTCGGGGTGGGCACCGGCTCTACCGTCAACCACTTTATCGACGCGCTGGCGACCATGAAGGACGAGATCAAGGGGGCGGTATCCAGCTCCGTGGCCTCTACCGAGCGCCTCAAGGGCTTCGGCATCACCGTATATGATCTCAACGAGATCGACGCCCTCTCCGTCTATGTGGATGGCGCCGACGAGATCAACGCAACCCGCGACATGATCAAGGGCGGTGGCGCAGCCCTGACCCGCGAGAAGATCGTTGCCGCCGTCGCAGACAAGTTCATCTGCATCATCGACAACACCAAGACCGTCGACGTGCTTGGCCAGTTCCCGCTGCCGGTGGAAGTGATCCCGATGGCCCGCGAATACGTGGCCCGCGAAATTCGCAAACTGGGTGGCAACCCGGTGTGGCGTGAAGGGGTGGTCACCGACAACGGCAACCACATTCTGGATGTGAAAGGCATGGCCATTACCGACGCCAAGGCGTTGGAAGTGCGACTGAACGCCATTGTTGGCGTGGTCACCAACGGCCTGTTCGCCGCCCGCGGCGCCGATGTGGTCCTGATCGGTACGCCGGACGGCGTGATTACCCAGTAATCCCGATACCGGTAACACAGTGCAGCGGTATTCTCCCTCGCCCGCCAACGCCACTCTGCCAGCCCTGACGCAGCAGCGGCATTGATTGAGCCCCGGGATGGGATATGACCCAAACATTGCACTGTGAATAAATGACGGCGCCTGATGGCGCCGTTTTTATTTATCCCTCAACAAGTTGCATACGGATGTTTACAACATTCGTTGATAACTTCAAAGAATTTGACTTTCGTCACAAATATTCCCTCTCCCAAACGTTTTTGCTACTTTACGGTTTTCTTCGCACACCAAATCTGCACTTACGTTTGCACATACAGAGGGATCGTCATGACTGCCAAGTTTTCGTTGGACAAGGATAAAATCAAGGTTCTGCTGCTGGAGGGGGTTCACCCCAACACCGTAGAGACCTTTCGTGCCGCAGGTTACACCAGTGTGGAGTATCTCAAGACCTCGCTCTCCGAAGAGGAGCTGATCGAGCAGATCCGCGACGTCCATTTCATCGGGCTGCGCTCCCGCACCCAGATCACCGAGAAAGTCCTCGACGCCGCCAACAAGCTGGTCGCCATCGGCTGCTTCTGCATCGGTACCAACCAGGTCGAGCTGGAAGCGGCCCAGATCCGCGGTATTCCGGTCTTCAACGCCCCCTTCTCCAACACCCGTTCGGTCGCCGAGCTGGTACTGGGCGAGATCCTGCTGCTGCTGCGCGGCATCCCCGAGAAGAACGCCAAGTGCCATCGCGGCGTGTGGGAAAAACTGGCCAACCGCTCGGTGGAAGCGCGCGGCAAGAAGCTCGGCATCATCGGCTACGGCCACATCGGAACCCAGCTTGGCATCATCGCCGAGAGCATCGGCATGAAGGTTTATTACTACGATATCGAGAACAAGCTCTCGCTGGGCAACGCCATTCAGGTGCCGAGCATGGTCGAGCTGCTGAATATGTCTGACGTCATCAGCCTGCACGTGCCGGAGACCGCCTCCACCAAAAACATGATCGGTGCCGAGCAGCTGCGGATGATGAAACCGGGCGCCATCTTCATCAACGCCGCCCGCGGTACCGTGGTGGATATCGATGCGCTGGCTGACGTCATCAAGAGCGGCCATATTGCCGGCGCCGCCATCGACGTCTTCCCGGTCGAGCCCAAGTCCAATGAGGAAGAGTTCCAAAGCCCGCTGCGTGGGCTGGAGAATGTCATCCTGACCCCGCACATTGGTGGCACCACCCATGAGGCGCAGGAGAACATCGGGCTGGAAGTGGCCAACAAGCTGGTCAAATACTCCGACAACGGCTCCACCCTCTCCGCCGTCAACTTCCCTGAAGTGTCGCTGCCGGGCCACAAGGGCTCCAGCCGCCTGCTGCACATTCACCACAACCAGCCGGGCGTGATGAACCAGATCAACCAGATCTTCGCCGAAGAGGGGATCAACATCGCCGGTCAGTACCTGCAGACCAGCAGCCATATCGGTTACGTGGTGATCGACGTGGAGACCGAGCACAGCGAGAAGGCGCTCGCCAAGCTCAAGGAGATCAACGGCACCATCCGTGCCCGCATCCTCCACTGATAGCCCCTTATCTGCGCAGCAAAAAGCCCGTCGTGATGACGGGCTTTTGTATGAAGTAGAACCTCAAAGCAGCGTGATGGCTTACCACCACCCCAACAGATTGCGGCCCACCAGCGCCCCCCATACCAGGGCATTGAGGGCCAGCGCGATAAAGACGGCGGCAGAGCCCAAATCCTTGGCGCGACCGGAGAGCTCATGATGCTCGGAGCCAACCCTGTCTACCACAGCTTCAATGGCGGAGTTGAGGATCTCGACGATCACCACCAGCCAGCTGATGACGATAAGCAGCAGGATCTGATTGAGGGAGTCGCCAATCCAGAAGGCAAGTGGCATCAGCAACAGGATCAGCATCAACTCCTGCCGAAACGCCGCCTCGTTAATCCAGGCTGACTTGAGCCCCTTCATGCTGTAACCGGTTGCGTTGATGATGCGGGTGACCCCGGTTGCCCCTGGCTTTGCCACGCTAACTACCTCATTTGGAATCGATTTTGGCCTCACATCCTATCAGAGCCCCCCAAGGTTTCAATCAGGGGACTTTTGCTTTATTTTATCTCTTTGCTTTTTCGCCCCTTGCGGCTGACACCACCCACTCGAGACTTGAGTTGTATGTCCATTCACACAGATGAATTGCGCACCCGTCGCCTGGAGTCACTGATCACTCCGAGCGAGCTTGCACACGCGTTTCCGATCACCGATACCATTGCCCAGAATCTGCTGGATGCCCGTCGCGAAGTGGAAGCCATTCTGGCCGGAGACGATCAGCGCCTGCTGGTCATTGTCGGCCCCTGCTCTATCCATGATCCCGCTGCTGCTCGCGAGTATGCCCAGCGCCTCAACGCCCTGCGCGAGCAGTATAAAGAGAGCCTCTGCATCGTGATGCGCACCTATTTCGAGAAGCCGCGCACCATCGTCGGCTGGAAAGGGCTGATCAACGATCCGCGCCTCGATGGCAGCTTCGACGTCAACGAAGGGCTGAAACTGGCGCGCAAACTGCTGGTCGACATCAACGAGATCGGCATGCCCACCGCCACCGAATTCCTCGATATGGTGACCGGCCAGTATATTAGCGATCTCATCACCTGGGGCGCCATCGGCGCACGTACCACCGAATCCCAGGTACACCGCGAGATGGCCTCGGCTCTCTCCTGCCCGGTCGGCTTCAAGAACGGCACCGACGGCAATACCCGCATCGCCATCGATGCGGTGCGCGCCGCCCGTCACAGCCACATCTTCTATTCGCCAGACAAAGACGGCAAGATGACCATCTACCGTACCGCCGGTAACCCCTTTGGTCATGTGATCCTGCGTGGTGGCCACCGCCCCAACTACGACACCGCCAGTGTCGATGAAGCCTGTGAAGCGTTGGCCGATGTGGGCCTGCCGGAGCGTCTGGTGGTCGATTTCAGCCACGGCAACAGCATGAAGGATCACCGCCGTCAGCTGCTGGTGGCGCAAGATATCTGCGATCAGCTGCGCCGCGGCCGTACCGGCATCGCCGGCATCATGGCCGAGAGCTTCCTGGTGGAAGGGCGTCAGGATGTGGAGAACGGCTGCGCCGCCACCTTTGGCCAGAGCATCACCGATGCCTGCCTGTCATGGAGCGACACCGAAACCCTGCTGGCGATGCTGGCCGAAGCCGCGCTGGTACGGCTGAACAAAGCAAACCTGCGGTAAGACTGCGACATCACCCTTCGGCCAGAGCATCACTGATGCCTGCCTGTCATGGAGCGATACCGAAACTCTGCTGGCGATGCTGGCAGAGGCGGCGCAGGTGCGCCTGAGCAAACAGGCTTGAACTGCGAATAAAACCAATGGGGCCGGTATTTTTGATACCGGCCCCTTCTTCTTGCTGTCAGCCGATTACGCTTCGCTAATCGGCCCTACATGCGCCCTCTTTCCTGTACACCCTACTCACAAACTGGGCATAAACCACACGCGCCCTGCCGCTTCGATACGGTCGGTGCGAATCTGGAACACCTGCGCCAGCAGCGCTTCATCCACCAGCTCGACACCCCCTTCACGCACCACCGCGCCCCCTTGCAGGCAGAGAATGCGGTCGGCCCAGTCGATGGCCAGATTGATATCGTGGATGGCGAGCACCACCAGCAATCCCTGCACGGCCAGGGTTTTCAGCAAGCGCAACAGCGCCAACTGATGATGCAGATCGAGCCCTGCTAGCGGCTCGTCTAGCAGCAGCACCTTGCCGGTCGGATTGAGGCTCGGCCACAGCTGCAACAGGGTGCGGGCAATCAGCACCCGCTGCTGCTCGCCCCCCGACAACCGGCTGAAGTCACGAGCCAGCAAAGCTTCCAGCTCCAATGCCTCGCACAATGCATTTATCGCCTCGTTCTGTCTGGCAGGTGCAACCATCTCATCGAGCCCCAGGCTCAACACCTGAAACACCGGAATATGAAACAGCTGGGGCTGACGCTGGGGCAGCATGGCGCGCCGTTTGGCAAGCTCGGGCCAACTCATGTCAGTAAGCACTTCCCCCCCCAGCAGCACTGTGCCATCGGCGGGTAAAATCCCCGCCAGCGCCCCGAGCAGGGTCGACTTGCCACTGCCATTGGGGCCAAGCAGCGCCACCAACTGGCCGCCATGCCAGCGGATATCTAGGGGAGAGAGCCGTCCGGCAATGGCGAGTGCGCGCGCCTCCAGCATCGGCGCAGCAGCACGAGAAGAAACCGGCATGGGATCAGCGGGTGACATCGGCATCTTGCCTCAACAACGGGTAAATAAGAAGACTGCGCGCCCCGACCAAATCATGCAGATATTCATGCAGCACCATCGGCAGTTTGCCTCAATAGCAGGTAGATAAAGAGCGGCGCCCCCACCGAGGCGGTGATGACGCCGATAGGCAACTCCCCCGCGCTCAGGGTGGATCGAGCAACCAGATCGGCCGCCAGCAGCAGGGCCCCGCCGCCAAGCGCCGAAGCAGGCAGCAAAAAGCGCTGATCGCTGCCACCGCAGAGCCGCAGCAGATGGGGCACCACCAACCCGACAAAACCGATGACACCACACAACGACACCGCCACACCGGTCAGCAGACAGACCGCCAGCACCAGCCGCATCCGCATCTTGTCGACATCCATCCCCATCAGGCGGGCCTGGGTCTCCCCCAACAACAACTGTTGCAGCGCCTTGCCCTGCCAGCAGAGCCAGCCCAGGGTGAGCGGCAGCACCAGCCACCACCAGCCGAACTGCTGGCTGCCGTAAGAGAGGCTGCCCATCATCCAAAACATGAATTCACGCAAGGAGCCATCATCGGCAAAGTACATCAACCAGGTCATGGCGGCATTGGTAAGAATACCGATGGCGACGCCAAACAACAGCAAGCGGGCATGACCGAGACGCGCCCGGCGAGCCAGCCGAATGAGCAGCATGGTCACCAGCAAGGCGCCACCAAAGGCCGCCAGCGACAGCCCCCAGCCGGGCAGATAGAGGCCGAGGGACTTGGCCACCGCCATCGCCACCATGGCGGCTAGTCCGGCTCCACTAGAGACGCCAAGCAGACCGGGTTCGGCCACCGGGTTGTGCAGCATCACCTGCAACACGGCGCCGCCACAGGCGAGCGCTGCGCCAGCCAATAGGGCCAGCAAGGCACGCGGCAGACGCAGCTCCAGCAGGATGCGCTGTTCGAGCTCGCCAAGGGGCTGCCAGGGCAGCAGCACAAACTCGCCCCAGACGAGGGAGAAGAGAAACAGCAGCAGGGTCAGCAGCGTCAGGCCACAGAGCCAGCGCCGCTGCCAGCGCTGCTGGCGGGCGATAAGGGAGAGGTACAAGGAGGATCCCCGAATAACAAGGCTTCCCCCCGGCCCTGTCGCAGCGCCAGGGGAGAAGCAGGAAAAGGGCATGATAACAGTGGCTTGCCACCCAAGGTCAAGGCTGGTAACGCTTGGCCATCACGCTTATCTCGCCGCTGGCCACCAGATTTTGCAGCGCCACCAGCAAGGGCTGGCGCAGCGACTGGTGAGGTGAGTGCTTGCTCATCCCCAGATAGAGGGTCACCGGCGTGGCGGGGCGGTAGTCCGCCTTGCCTATCCGGCTGGCATTTCCCTGACTCAGGGCATAGTCCACCTGACAGTCGGTGCCAATCATCAGCGGCAGGTGGCCGCGCTGCACCATGCGCAGCAGCTGATCTTCGGTGGGTACTCCGTGCTTGTCGAGGCGGCTGTCACTGTTGAAGGGCTCAAAGTAGGCGGAGTTGAGCACATAGCCCACCTTCACCCCCTGCAGATCGCGGTATTGGTGGATCCGGGCCACATTGACCGGCTGACCATAAAACGCGGGCCAGCATTGGTAATAGGCAGGCTGCAGATAGTCGATAAACTGCGCCCGCTCGGCGGTATAGGCGAGGCCA
This sequence comes from Aeromonas sp. s13, assembly GCF_040907905.1. Classification (NCBI taxonomy): domain Bacteria; kingdom Pseudomonadati; phylum Pseudomonadota; class Gammaproteobacteria; order Aeromonadales; family Aeromonadaceae; genus Aeromonas; species Aeromonas sp. s13. The sequence continues at coordinate 73,363 of NZ_JBFOCS010000078.1, forward strand.
ATCATCAGATCGACCTGACCGGTCTGCATCTGCTTGAGCGCCCTGCCCCACGGCATCCGCCGAACCTGCAACTCAATGCCGCTCGCCTGTTGCAACCGGCGCAGGATGTCCATGTCGAGCCCCTGCAACCGGCCATCCGCTTGCAGGATGCGAAATGGCGGCCACAGATCGGTGGCCACCGTCAGCGTCGGGGCCGCACGCACCAGCATGGCAAATAACAGTAACAACACTATCCCGCATAACTTGCCCATCCCGTCGCATACCTCGCACGGCTTATCCTGTTGGTTAAAAATACCCTCCCGCACCACGTATGAAAACCCATGGTTCAGGGATAAAATGCGCCGGATTTTCAAGGAGAACCCTATGAACCCGATTTTCACCAGTATCGGTCTGCTGCTCTGCAGCAACGTCTTTATGACCTTCGCCTGGTACGCTCACCTCAAGAGCATGAACCATAAACCCTGGATCATTGCCGCCCTGGTGAGCTGGGGTATCGCCCTGTTCGAATACCTGCTGCAAGTACCCGCCAACCGCATCGGCCATACGGTGATGAGCGTGGGCCAACTTAAAATCCTGCAAGAAGTGATCACACTCACCGTATTCGTCCCCTTCTCTATCTTCTATCTCAAGGAAGATCTGAAATGGGACTATCTCTGGGCAGGGCTCTGCATTCTCGGTGCGGTCTTTTTTGTCTTTCGCGAGAAACTGACCGGCGCCTGAGGCTGTACACTCAATATCATCCCGCTCATGGCATCTCATTGATCGACGAGGCAAAAAAATGGAATTGCGAGACATGTTACAGATCCTGGCCAAGCAGGATGGCTCAGACCTCTATCTGTCGACCGGCGCGCCCCCCTGCGCCAAGTTTAACGGCGGCCTGCGCCCCCTCAACGAAACACCGCTGGAGCCGGGTGAAGTGGCGCGGATCGCCGCCGAGATCATGGATGGCGAGCAGAAGCAGCAGTTCGAGAAGGATCTGGAGATGAACCTCGCCATCTCCCTGCCCCAGATCGGCCGCTTTCGGGTCAACATCTTCAAGCAGCGCAACGAAGTCTCTCTGGTGGCCCGCAACATCAAGACCGAAATCCCCCGCTTTGAAGATCTCAAACTCCCGCCTGTGCTGCTCGACACCATCATGGAGAAACGAGGCCTAGTGCTGTTTGTCGGCGGTACCGGCTCGGGTAAATCCACTTCGCTGGCGGCGCTTATAGACCATCGCAACCGCAACAGCGGCGGCCACATCATCACCATCGAGGATCCGGTAGAGTTCGTTCATCGTCACCGCAAGAGCATCATCAACCAGCGGGAGGTGGGGGTAGATACCCGCAGCTTCCACGCTGCCCTGAAAAACACCCTGCGTCAGGCGCCGGATGTCATTCTTATCGGCGAGATCCGCGATCGCGAGACCATGGAACATGCGCTGGCCTTCTCCGAAACCGGCCACCTTGCCATCTCCACCCTGCACGCCAACAACGCCAACCAGGCGCTGGATCGCATTATCAACTTCTTCCCCGAGGAGCGCCGCCCCCAGCTGCTCAACGATCTGGGCAACAACCTCAAGGCTTTTGTCTCCCAGCGGCTGGTGAAAACCACCGATGGCGGTCGCCGGGCCGCGGTGGAGATCATGCTTGGCACCCACACCATCCGCGACATGATCAAGCGCGGCGAATTTGGCGGCCTCAAAGAGGTGATGGAGAAATCCAAAGCCCTCGGCATGGTCACCTTCGACAGTGCACTGTTCGATCTGGTGGTGGAAGGGGTAATTGAGGAAGAAGAGGCGGTGAAGAACGCCGACTCGGCCAACAACCTGCGCCTCAAGATCAAGCTGTGGAAGGAGAAGGGACAGATTGCCAGCAGCAGCGATGCCACCGGCTGGAGCCTCGAACCCACCAAGGACGAGAAGGGCGATTTTTTCTAACTAGCCCCTCGAGAACCCCGGGCCCGCCCGGGGTTCTCTTTATCCAGCACGGCTAACCCGACTTAGCCCTCAGCTCACGCAGATCACAGCCAGTCAGCACCAACGGCGAACTCGCTGGCAATACGCCACATACTCGTCGCCGAAACGGGCGCGCAGCAGCCGCTCCTCCGGCATGATCTGAAAGCGGGTCAGCCAGGCCACCAGCACGATTGGCCCAACCCAGACCCAACTTCCACCGAGATAACAGCCCCAGGCGGCCAGCCAGCAGAGCAGCCCCAGATACATGGGATTGCGGCTGACACGATAGACGCCACAGGTCACCAGACGACTGGTGTGCTGAGGTTTGGTGGGGCTGACCGTGGTCTGGTGGTGACGAAACCGCTGCAGGGCACCAAAGCCCATGATGGCCCCCGCCACGACCAGCATAGCCATCGGCGTCATTGCCCAGATGCCGGGCTGGCTCTCCCCTCTTAGCCACCACATGGCCCCTGCACAGAGCAGGAAGATCAGCGGTGGTGGCAAACGTAACTCAAGATTGACCATTTTCTTCCCCTGACGAGTGTCGGCCGAACCCGTGTTGCGGTAGACTCCCACCCAGTCAGCGCCTGTTGAGAGTGACAAAGATCATAATAATAACAACAAGTTGTGGTTAAACCACCACCAATGTGGCCGACCCCGTCCAAACTATCCAACGCGAATAACAAAAAGGAATCACCATGCACAAGAAAACTCTGCTGGCTACCCTGATCTTCGGCCTGCTCGCGGGCCAAGCCGTTGCGGCTCCCTATCTGCCCCTTGCGACGGATCATCGCAGCGGCCAGGAGCAAACCGCCAGCAACGCCTGGTTGGAAGTGGATCTGGGCGCCTTTGAACACAATATCCAGACCCTCAAGGATCGCCTCGGCGAGAAGGGCCCGCAGATCTGCGCCATCATGAAGGCCGACGCTTATGGTCATGGCATCGACCTGCTGGTCCCCTCCGTGGTCAAGGCCAATATCCCCTGCATCGGCATCGCCAGCAACGAAGAGGCGCGCGTCGCCCGCGAGAAGGGCTTTACCGGCCGTCTGATGCGGGTGCGTGCTGCCACCCCGGATGAAGTAGAGCAGGCCCTGCCCTACAAGATGGAGGAGCTGATCGGCAGTCTGGTGAGTGCCCAGGGTATCGCCGATATCGCCCAGCGCCACCACACCACCATTCCGGTGCATATTGCACTCAACTCCGCCGGCATGAGCCGCAACGGCATCGACCTGCGTCTGGCCGATGCCAAGCAGGATGCACTGGCCATGCTCAAGCTAAAGGGGATCACCCCGGTCGGCATCATGACCCACTTCCCGGTGGAAGAGAAAGAGGACGTCAAGATGGGGCTGGCCCAGTTCAAACTGGACTCCCAGTGGCTGCTGGAAGCGGGCAAGCTGGATCGCAGCAAGATCACCATCCACGCCGCCAACTCCTTCGCCACTCTGGCCGTGCCGGACGCCTACTTCGACATGGTGCGCCCGGGCGGCCTGCTCTACGGTGACTCCATCCCCTCCCACACCGAATACAAGCGGGTGATGGCATTCAAGACCCAGGTCGCCTCTGTCAACCACTATGCAGCGGGTAACACCGTCGGTTATGACCGCACCTTTACTCTCAAGCGTGACTCCTGGCTCGCCAACCTGCCGCTGGGCTACTCCGATGGCTATCGCCGCGCCCTCAGCAACAAAGCCTATGTGCTGATCCAGGGTCAGAAGGTACCGGTGGTCGGCAAGACCTCCATGAACACCATCATGGTGGATGTGACTGACCTGAAAGGGGTGAAACCCGGTGACGAGGTGGTGCTGTTTGGCCGTCAGGGTGACGCCGAAGTGAAACAGGCGGATCTGGAGGAGTACAACGGCGCCCTGCTGGCGGACATGTACACCATCTGGGGCTACACCAACCCCAAAAAGATCAAACGCTGATCACGCGATATGAAAAAGGGCTCCCGCGGGAGCCCTTGTTGTTTGGTATTAAATAATGTTGCGTTTAAGCGGCCTTTTTACGGGTCACAAACAGACTCAGCCCCATGGATGCCAGCAGGATCAACGCGACTACGCCCAGTGCTATGCCGGTCGGGATCTTGAAGATATCCAGCAGCAGCATCTTGACCCCGATAAACATCAGGATCAGCGCCAGACCGTATTTGAGCAGGGCGAAGCGATCAGCCACACCCGCCAGCAGGAAGTACATGGCACGCAGACCCATGATGGCGAAGATGTTGGAGGTCAGCACGATGAAGGGATCCGTGGTCACCGCGAAGATGGCCGGGATACTGTCCACCGCAAAGATGAGATCGCTCACCTCCACCAGCACCAGGATCAACAGCAGCGGGGTGGCATAGCGCACACCGTCCCGCCAGACGAAGAACTTCTCCCCTTCCAGCGTCTCGGTCACCTTGAAGCGACGGCGCATCCAGCCCAGCAGCGGGTTATTGGCGAGATCAGGCTCCTTGTCGGCCGCCCACAGCATCTTGGCACCGGTCAGCAGCAGGAAAGCGCCAAACAGATAGAGGATCCAGTGGAACTGCTCGATGAGCCAGCTGCCCGCGAACACCATACCGGCACGCATCACGATGGCACCCAGTACCCCGTACAGCAGCACCCGGCGCTGCAGCTCGGCTGGAATGGCAAAGTAGCCGAACAGCATCAGCCAGACGAAGACGTTGTCCACTGCCAGCGCTTTCTCGATAAGGTAGCCGGTAAGGAACTCCAGCCCCTTCTGATTGGCGATTTCACGGCCCGCGCTGTGATCCAGCCAGAGCCAGATAGCCAGGTTGAAGAGCAGCGCCACGCTGACCCAGATGAGGGACCAGACACCCGCCTCTTTGAGGGACACCTTGTGTGACTTGCCGCCACCAACAAAGCGTATGTCTATCCATAACAGGACCAGCACTATGCTGAAGAAACCGGTCCACATCCACCATTCACCCATTTTCACTTCTCCCAAAAACGACAAAACCCACGACCGAGAGGCGTGGGTTTGCGTTTGGAGCAGATACACCTTGCCTCTCGGCAAGGTCTCACTTACAGCTGATTTTCGTCAGCTGCCCGGCTGCCGGGTGCACTGCAGGATATGGGTGCACCGTAATGACGACAAACCGGCGAGAAGTTACTCCCCTTGTTGCGCGGATAGTAGCAGCGGTAAAAGATAACGCCAAGAGGCATCTTCACTGCCGTCAAAAATAAATCGGGGCCCCATCAAGGAGCCCCGCAAACAGGTTCAGCACATCCCCATCAGAGCGGGTCGACCTTGAGGCAGGAGACCGCGTGATCGAAGTTCCCCTCCAGCACGGGGCGGGTCTTGGCGCACTCGGGGCCAGCCACCGGGCAGCGGGTACGGAACACGCAACCTGACGGCGGATTCATCGGCGATGGCAAGTCCCCCTCCAGGATCTGGATCACCTTGTTGCGCTCCAGCTCAGGGTCCGGAATTGGCACCGCTGACATCAGCGCCTTGGTGTAGGGATGCAACGGGTTGGCAAAGATCTCCTTGCGGGTCCCCAGCTCAACGGCGTTGCCCAGATACATCACCAGCACCCGATCGGAGATATGCTTGACCACCGACAGGTCGTGGGCGATGAAGATGAGCGACAGCCCCATCTCCTTTTGCAGGGATTTGAGCAGGTTGACCACCTGCGCCTGAATGGAGACGTCAAGCGCCGACACCGGCTCGTCGCAGATGATCATCTTGGGCTCGAGGATCAGCGCCCGGGCAATCCCGATCCGCTGGCACTGGCCGCCGGAGAACTCGTGCGGATAGCGGTTGACCAGGTTGGGCAACAACCCCACCTTGCTCATCATGGCGCGCACCTTCTCTTTCACCTCTTCCCGCGGCAGGTTGGGATAGAAGGTGATGAGCGGCTCGGCGATGATGTCGCCAATGGTCATGCGCGGGTTCAGAGAAGCCAGCGGGTCCTGGAAAATCATCTGGATCTCTTTACGCTTCTCGCGCAGGGCATTCTGATCGAGCTTGGTGAGATCGTCACCCAGCCACACCACCTTGCCATCGGTGGCCGGTACCAGACCGATGATGGCGCGGGCAAAGGTCGATTTGCCGCAGCCGGACTCCCCCACCACGCCGAGGGTTTCACCCTCATAGAGACGCAAGGTCACGCCATCGACCGCCTTGAGGTCAGACGGCTTGGCCCAGGGCCACGCCTTGCCACTCTTGATACTGAAGTGGACCTTGAGGTCAGACACTTCCAACAGCAATTTTTTGTCGGCACCCATTTAGTTGGCCCCCTTGTTCATGGCATCCGAAACCCAGTGGCAAGCACGCTCCCGACCGTCGTTGAAGGGGGTCAGGATCGGTGACTGCTGGCCGCAAATTTCGCTAACCCGGTGGCAACGCTCCTGGAAGGGGCAGCCGGTGGGCAGACGCAGCAGGTTGGGCGGATTGCCCGGGATGGTGGGCAGCACTTCCCCTTCGGTATCGAGACGAGGAATGGCGCGCAGCAGGCCTTCGGTGTAGGGGTGGCTCGGGCGATAGAAGATATCGTCTACCTTGCCGTACTCCATGGTACGACCGGCATACATCACCAGCACCTTGTTGCAGATACCGGCGACCACGCCAAGGTCATGGGTGATCATGATAATGGCGGTGTTGAACTCGCGCTTGAGCTCGTTCATCAGAGTCATGATCTGGGCCTGAACGGTCACGTCGAGCGCGGTGGTCGGCTCGTCGGCGATCAGCAGTTGCGGCCGGCAGAGCAGCGCCATGGCGATCATCACCCGCTGACGCATGCCGCCGGAGAACTCGTGGGGATACATGCCCATCCGCTTGCGTGCTTCGGGGATCTTCACCGCATCGAGCATCCGTACCGACTCTTCGAACGCTTCCGCCTTGCTCACCCCTTTGTGCAGCATCAGCACTTCCATCAGCTGATCCTGCACCTTCATGTAGGGGTTGAGCGAGGTCATGGGGTCCTGGAAGATCATGGCGATCTTCTCGGAGCGGATCTTGTTGAGCTTGGACTCCGGCAGGTTGAGGATCTCTTCGCCCTGAAACTTGGCGGAACCGGTAATAATGCCGTTTTTGGCCAGCAGCCCCATGATGGCAAAGGCCGTCTGGGATTTGCCGGAGCCGGACTCGCCGACGATCCCCAGGGTTTCCCCCGCAGAGAGAGAAAAGTTGAGGTCGTTGACCGCCACCACATTGCCGTCCGGGGTCTTGAACTCGACCCGCAGATCTTTCACATCCAGTAACTTCATATAAAAACTCCTTATCGATCTTTCGTGATGCTTTCCTGTCGATCCGATGCTCGATTAACGATCTTTCGGATCGAGGGCGTCACGCAGACCATCCCCGAGGAAGTTGAAGCAAAACAGGGTCACCACCATAAAGCAGGCGGGGAACAGCAGTTGCCAGATGGCCACTTCCATCGACTTGGAGCCTTCATCCAGCAGGGCACCCCAGCTGGTCATCGGTTCCTGAACACCAAGGCCCAGGAAACTCAGGAAGGATTCAAACATGATCATCCCCGGCACCAGCAAGGTGGCGTAGACGGCCACGATACCGAGTACGTTCGGTACGATGTGACGGGTAATGATCTTCCACTTGGAGACGCCACAGACGTGGGCTGCCTCGATAAACTCCTTGCTCTTGAGACTCAGGGTCTGGCCCCGCACGATCCGCGCCATGTCGAGCCAGCTCACCGCCCCGATGGCGATAAAGATGAGCGCCAGATTGCGGCCAAAGAAGGTGACCAGCATGATGACAAAGAACATGAAGGGGAAGGCGTTGAGGATCTCCAGTACCCGCATCATCAGGCTGTCGACCCGACCACCGATAAAGCCGGAGGCCGCGCCATACAGGGTGCCGATGATGACCGCCACCATGGCGCCCATGATGCCGACCATCAGGGAGATGCGACCGCCCAGCAGGGTGCGCACGAACAGATCGCGCCCCAGACTGTCGGTTCCGAAGTAGTGACCCGCTTCCATATCCGGCGGCGACTGCATGGCGCCCCAGTCCGGATCGTCAAAGGTGTATTGGGACAAATGGGGGCCAAAGATGACCGCCAGACCGATGATGGTCAGAATGATCAGGCTGGTCAGGGCCGCCTTGTTGCGCAGGAAACGGCGACGGGCATCCTTCCACAGGGAGCGCCCCTCCACCACTTCCACTTTTTGCGCGAACGCCTCGACGGCATCGCGTTTTTCAGTTGAAACAACCATGATGAACTCCCGAATTAGTAACGGATCTTGGGATCGATAAAGGCGTAGAGAATATCGACCACTGCGTTAAAGGTGATGGTGAGGGCGCCGACCAGAATGGTCAGACCGAGCACCATGGAGTAATCACGGTTAAGGGCACCGTTGACGAACAGCTGACCGATCCCCGGCAGGCCGAAGATGGTCTCGATCACCACGGAACCTGTGATGATGCCGACAAAGGCCGGGCCCAGATAGGAGACCACTGGCAGCATAGCCGGACGCAGCGCGTGTTTCAGGATGATGTGGCGCAGCGGCAAGCCCTTGGCACGGGCGGTACGGATGAAGTTGGAGTTCATGGTCTCGATCATGCTGCCCCGCATGATCCGCGAGATGGCAGAGATGTAGTACATCATCATGCCGAACACCGGCAGCACCATAAACTGGATGCCACCACCCTGCCATCCACCGGCAGGGAACCAGCCCAGATGAATACTGAAAAACAGCACCAGCAAGGGCGCCAGCACAAAGCCCGGGATCACCACCCCGGCCATGGCCGACGACATCAGTAGATAGTCGATGATGGTGTTCTGTTTCAGTGCCGCTATGGTGCCGAAGGTGACCCCCAGCAGCACGGCGAAGAAGAAGGCCGTGGTCCCGATCTTGGCGGAAACAGGCAGCGCCTGACTCACCAGATCATTGACGGTGAAATCTTTGTATTTGAAAGAGGGGCCCAAATCACCCTGCACCAGGTTGCCCAGGTAGGTGAGATATTGCATGCCAATGGGTTTGTCGAGCCCATATTTGGCCTCGATATTGGCGATGACTTCGGGGGGCAGTGAACGCTCGCTGGTAAAGGGGTTACCGGGGGCGAAACGCATCATGAAGAAAGAGACGGTGATCAAGACCAGCAGAGTCGGGATCGCTTCCAATAGCCGTTTAAAAATGAATTTCAACATAGACATTTCCTGTCCTGTACTGCTTCCAAATGGTCGCGGTTGTAATAAAGGCCCGCCGTCCGGCGGGCCCTGCTTGTTATGCGACTTGTTGCTTTAAATCAGTGAGCAATGATGTACATATCTTTGCTGTAGAGGTTATCCAGCGGGTTGGCCGGGTAGCCGCCTACATAGGGTTTGACCATACGGGCAGTCACGTACTGGTAGATGGGGGCGATCGGCATGTCCTTGGCCAGGATCTCTTCAGCCTGGACGTAGAGCTTGTTACGGGCCGCAACATCAACCTGATCACGGGACGAATCCATCAGCTTGTCGAACTCCGGATTGGAGTACTTGCCGTCGTTGTTGCCGTGGGTGGTCTGCATCAGATCCAGCATGGAGGAGGCTTCGTTGTAGTCGGCGATCCAGCCGGCACGACCTACGTCAAACTGACCCTGTTTCTTGGTTTCCAGGTAAGTTTTCCACTCCTGGTTGACCAGGCTCACCTGCACGCCCAGCTTCTTCCACATGGATGCCACGGCCACAGCCACTTTCTTGTGGTTGTCGTCGGTGTTGTAGAGCAGCTCGAACTTCAGCGGCTTGCTGGCATCGAAACCGGCCTGTTTCAGCAGCTCTTTTGCCTTGGCATCGCGCTCGGCCTGGGTCATCTTCGACCATTCCGGAGCCACCGGCTTGAAGCCATCGACGAAGTCCGGCACCAGGGTGTAACCCGGCGTCTGGCCCTGACCCATCACCTTGTCGGCGATCACGTTGCGATCGATGGCATAGGAGAGCGCAGTACGGACACGCACATCGTCAAACGGCTTCTTCTTGACGTTGTACTGGTAGTAGTAAGTACCAACATAACCGGTCACTTTCAGCTCGTCCGGCTTCTCTTTCTTCATCTGCTTGAAGCGCTCGATGGGCATCTGATAGGTGATGTCCACTTCGCCCGCCAGATAGCGGCTCAGGTCGGCGTTGGTAGACTGGATGGGCAGATAGACCACCTTGTTGATGACGGTCTTGCCATCGTTCCAGTAGTGCTTGTTGCGCTCCACTTCGACGCGCTCGTTCACCACCCAGTTCTTCAGGGTATAGGCACCGTTGGATACCATATTTTCCGGCTGGGTCCACTTGTCACCGAACTTCTCGATCACCTTCTTCGGTACCGGATAGGTGGTGGTGTGGGAGAGCATGCTGACGAAGTAAGGGATCGCTTTCTCGAGCTGCACTTCGAAGGTGTAGTCGTCGGTCGCCTTCACGCCCAGCGTATCAGCCGGCTTTTTACCTGCGATGATCTCGGAGGCATTGGCAATGGTCGGGATCTCCAGATACCAGGAGTAAGGAGAGGCGGTTTTCGGATCAACGGCACGCTGGAAAGCAAAAACGAAATCGTGGGCAGTGACCGGGTCACCGTTGGACCACTTGGCATCTTTGCGCAGGTGGAAGACGTAGTGCTTGTTATCCTTGGTTTCCCAGGATTCAGCCACCGCCGGGAGAATTTCCCCTTTCGGGCCGGATGCAACGAGACCTTCGAACAGGTCGCGCAGGATATTGGATTCGACCGTTCCTTCGGTCTTGTGCGGGTCAAGGGTCGCAGGCTCGGAGCCGTTGCCTTTTACCAGTTGCTGGACTTCAGCCAACTTGGTTCCCGCCGGGACATCGGCAGCCTGAGCCACATTGACGCCACCAAACAGTGCAGCCACCAGCAATGTGTTAATCATTGTTTTTTTATGAGTCATTTCCCTACTCCAACAAGAACATTCCATGCGTTTTTTAAAGTGACGGGGTTAAAACCCGCTCCCAGCATAATTCCCTGCCAATTCCGATAATGCAATAGATATTGTCAGGGTAATCGTCATTTTCTGGTCAAAAAATCAGCCATCATGCGCTTTTTCAGTATTAAAACACCAGCAAAGCGCTCATTTTTCACACAAACGACCGATTCTAGAAAAGACCGGGCAAAAAGCAACCAATAAAAAGCCGGTCACGAGGACCGGCTTTCATAAAGCGGAGCTGGCTCACATCAAACTGGGGAAAACCCCCTTGATACCGGCCACCATGATCTCGATACCCAGCGACATCATGATAAGACCCATGATACGGGTCACCACGTTGATGCCGGTGTTGCCCATGATCTTGAACAGCAGCGGCGCGGCGCGGAAGATAAGCCAGGAGCAGAAAGAGAAGACCACGACAACCACTGACATGCCGAGCAGCTGCTGCCAGTGGCTCTGGCTGGCATAGACAATCACCGAGGAGATGGCACCGGGGCCCGCCATCAGCGGCAGCGCCAGCGGTACCACGGCGATAGACTCGCGCACCGCCAATTCGCCCTTCTCCTGTTTGTTGTGCTTTACCTCGCCCAGCTTGCCCTGCAGCATCGACCAGGCAATCAGGGTAATCAGCGACCCACCGGCGATCCGGAACGATGCCAGCGAGATGCCAAATCCATCCAGGATCAGCTGCCCCATATACATGGAGACCAGCAGGATCACCATCACCGCGATATTGGCGGTAGTGTTGGTTTTCATCCGCTCGGCCTGGGTATGGTGGCTGGTCAGGCTGACAAACACCGGCAACAAACCAAGCGGGTTGATAATTGCGAACAAACCGACAAAAAACTTCAGATACAACGAGACGTCAATTGCTGCCATAGGCGCCTTCCAATAGGGTTTCGGGCCCAGCGGGCCAGTCCATTAATTTCGTGCGTAAATTTACATCATAGCCAGAGCGGGCACCAATCAAATAATCTCACCATTTTGAGGGTTTTTTAGTTAGTTCATCTAATGCATCCGCGCTAACTGGCATAAACCGATGCCAAAAGCCCTTTCTACCGCCCGACACGCGCCAGAAAAGTGAGCGCAAGCCTGCTTAATCATGACCAGAGAGTCCGACGATGACTGACCGAATGACCAAGCGACTCGAGAGAATCCAAGCTTTGCCTTCCTACTATTTCAGGCCAGACATCACTTCATTGACTCGGCAATAGAGCCACAATGCAAAAACCGGGAAAGGGGGCAGAAATGGCCCCCTTGGGGAATAAAGCGGATTAGTCATGGATTAAAACAACAATCATTTTTGCAACAAACGCTGGAATAAAGTGCGTTTGTCGGTGATTTTGAAACCAATTCACTCATATTTGCTAACCTATACCGCCAAAATAGCTCTACTATCCTATGACCAAGTGCAATTAACCACTTGATAAATGTGGTTTATTACCCTGCGTTAACAAGTTTCTCATCTTTCCCTTTGATGCACATTCCGATAACATCAGTCAAACAAGGATTGTGAAATAAAATTTCTTTTGTTCTTTTGTTACACATGATCCAGATCAAGTTTTTCTGAGTCAGCCCCGCTCTATAATCGACTCAGAAAGCGATTTAGTAAGGCATGTGAAAAAGCTGTTGCAACGATACCGTCTTGACAGGGCGACTATAATTGCCGGGCATTGCCAACGTCTTACTAAACAGTTTTCAAATAATCAGGAGATAAACATGGCAGTAACCAATTTGGCTGAACTGGATGCACTGGTCGCCCGCGTTAAGGAAGCCCAGCGTGAATTCGCCAGCTTCTCTCAAGAGCAGGTAGACAAGATCTTCCGTGCCGCCGCCCTGGCCGCCAACAACGCCCGTATCCCCCTGGCCCAGATGGCCGTGGAAGAATCCGGTATGGGTATCATCGAAGACAAGGTTATCAAGAACCACTTCGCCTCCGAATACATCTACAACAAGTACAAAGACGAGAAAACCTGCGGCATTCTGAGCGAAGATGATCAGATGGGTACCATTACCATCGCCGAGCCGGTAGGCATCATCTGTGGTATCGTTCCGACCACCAACCCGACCTCCACTGCGATCTTCAAATCCATGATCGCGCTCAAGACCCGCAACGCCATCATCTTCTCCCCGCACCCCCGCGCCAAGAACTCCACCAATACCGCTGCCAAGCTGGTACTGGATGCCGCTGTTGCCGCCGGTGCACCGAAAGACATCATCGGCTGGATCGACCAACCGTCTGTTGAGCTCTCCAACGCCCTGATGAAGCACGAAGACATCAACCTGATCCTGGCCACCGGTGGCCCGGGCATGGTGAAAGCAGCCTACTCCTCCGGTAAGCCTGCTATCGGTGTAGGTGCCGGTAACGTACCTATCGTTATCGACGAAACCGCCGACGTGAAGCGTGCCGTTGCCTCCATCCTGATGTCCAAGACTTTCGATAACGGCGTGGTCTGTGCTTCCGAGCAGGCAGTCATCGTTGTTGATGCCATCTACGACCAGGTTAAAGAGCGCTTTGCATCCCACAAGGGCCATGTGCTCTCCAAAGAAGATGCTGACAAGGTACGTAAAGTCATCCTGATCAACGGTGCCCTGAACGCCAACATCGTTGGCCAGCCAGCCACCAAGATTGCCGAGATGGCAGGCGTGACTGTGCCGGCTGATACCAAGATCCTGATCGGTGAAGGCGTCAAACTATGTGCAGAAGATGAGTTTGCTCACGAGAAATTGTCCCCGCTGCTCGGTATGTTCCGTGCAAGCAGCTTCGAAAACGCCGTTGATATGGCCTGTGACATGGTCAACATCGGTGGTATCGGCCACACCTCAGGTCTGTACACCGACCAGGACCGCAACGCTGACCGCATCAAGTACTTCGGCGACAAGATGAAGACCGCGCGTATCCTGATCAACACTCCGTCTACCCAAGGCGGTATCGGTGACCTGTACAACTTCGCAATGGCACCGTCCCTGACCCTGGGTTGCGGCTCCTGGAGCGGTAACTCCATCTCCGAAAACGTGGGTCCGAAGCACCTGATCAACAAGAAGACAGTCGCAAAACGGGCAGAAAACATGCTGTGGCACAAACTTCCGAAATCCATCTACTTCCGTCGTGGTTCCCTGCCGATCGCTCTGAGCGACCTGGAAGGTAAAAAGCGTGCCATGGTCGTAACTGACCGCTTCCTGTTCAACAACGGCTACGCCGATGAACTGGTCAGCCTGCTGAAAGCACAGAATATGGAAGTGGAAGTGTTCTACGAAGTAGAAGCTGACCCGACCCTGGCTGTGGTTCGCAAGGGTGCCGAGATGGCCAACTCCTTCAAACCGGACGTTATCCTGGCGCTGGGCGGTGGTTCACCGATGGATGCTGCCAAGATCATGTGGGTGATGTACGAGCACCCGAACACTGCGTTCGAAGATCTGGCCATGCGCTTTATGGACATCCGCAAGCGTATCTACAAGTTCCCGAAAATGGGCGTGAAGGCCGAACTGGTCTGTATCACCACCACTTCCGGTACCGGCTCTGAAGTCACTCCGTTTGCAGTAGTAACCGATGAAGTGTCTGGTCAGAAGTATCCGCTGGCTGACTACGAGCTGACCCCGAACATGGCCATCGTTGATGCCAACCTGGTCATGGGTATGCCGAAGTCCCTGTGTGCCTTCGGTGGTATCGATGCCGTGACTCACGCCATGGAAGCCTATGTTTCCGTACTGGCTAACGAGTACTCCGACGGTCAGGCGCTGCAAGCCCTGAAAATGCTGAAAGAGTACCTGCCATCCAGCTACCAGAACGGTGCCAACGACCCGATCGCTCGTGAGAAGGTGCACAATGCTGCCACCATCGCCGGTATCGCGTTCGCCAACGCCTTCCTGGGTGTGTGCCACTCCATGGCTCACAAACTGGGTGCCGAGTTCCACATTCCGCACGGTCTGGCTAACGCCCTGCTGATCAGCAACGTCATCCGCTACAACGCGAACGACAACCCGACCAAGCAGACTGCGTTCTCCCAGTACGATCGTCCGCAGGCTCGTCGTCGTTACGCCGAAGTCGCTGACCACCTGGGTCTGACTGCTGCCGGTGACCGCACCGCAGCCAAGATCGAGAAGCTGCTGACCTGGCTGGACGAGCTGAAGGCTACCTTGGGTATCCCGGCCTCTATCCGCGAAGCTGGCGTGACTGAAGCTGACTTCCTGGCCAAGGTTGACCAACTGGCTATCGAAGCTTTCGATGACCAGTGCACCGGCGCCAACCCGCGCTACCCGCTGATCAGCGAGCTGAAGCAGGTTCTGCTGGACTCCTACTACGGTCGTCCGTTCACCGAAGCCGCTCCGGTAACTGCTGCCCCGGTTGAAGCCAAGGTTGAAGGCAAGAAGAAATCCAAGGCCTGATAACCAGTCCTGAGATAACAAGCCCGCGCACTGCGCGGGCTTTTTTTATCTGTCACTTATCACAGAGCTCCTCTCTCCAGCCGATTGCGGTAGTGCAGCCCCTAACTTCCCAACCAACCAACTCGCCCCAACCAATCCGTTATCGACATCCCAACCTGTGACTCTGTATTGATGGGCCCCTGTGATAACAAGAGCACGCTCCATCACCTCCTATCCCCTACCCGCAACGAATTACCCTGACGGGCAGATGTGAGCAGTCAACGCCATCTCAAGAGCTAAAGGTGTGATAAACAGGATAAGCGGAGCCTCGCTAACGCAATGCAGCAGAACTGCGACTGGCATACGTGCAGGGCCAACCGACTGGCAGAGACAGAGCAATGATAATTCGCAGAGAAAGCGGGAAAGACTGTCAGTGAAGAGAGTTGCAGCACCAGTTGCGCAACCGACGCATCAGCAGTTGCCACGATACAAAGATAAAAAAATGGCAGCCATCAGGCTGCCATCGGGAGAGCACGATTCAGCGATCAGAGGGTCGCAGCGACTTCATCGGAGATGGAGCCGTTGTGATACACCTCTTGCACATCGTCCAGATCTTCCAGCATGTCGATCAGACGCATCAGCTTGGGTGCAGTTTCTGCATCCAGCTCCGCTTCGGTGGAGGGGATCATGGTCACTTCGGCGCTCTGGGCCTTGAAGCCGGCAGCTTCCAAACCATCCAGCACGGTACCGAAGTCGTTCGGGGTGGTGTACACCTCGATGGTGCCATCCTCTTCGGTGACCACGTCATCGGCGCCCGCTTCCAGCGCGGCATCCATCAGGGCATCTTCGTCTACGCCCACGAAAGTCAGCAGACCTTTCTTGCTGAACAGATAGGCAACGGAGCCGTCGGTGCCCAGGTTGCCACCGCACTTGCTGAAGGCGTGACGCACTTCGGCTACGGTACGGTTACGGTTGTCGGTCAGGCACTCTACCATCACGGCAGAGCCAGCCGGGCCGTAACCTTCGTACACGATGGTCTCGAGCTGTTCGCCATCGCCACCACCGGCGCCACGCTGAATGGCACGGTTGATGGTGTCGCGGGTCATGTTGTTGGTCAGGGCGGCAGTCACCGCAGCACGCAGACGCGGGTTGTTGGCGGGATCGGCATCACCCAGACGCGCGGAGGTAGTGATTTCGCGGATCAGTTTGGTGAAGATCTTGCCACGCTTGGCGTCCTGAGCGGCCTTGCGGTGTTTGATGTTGGCCCATTTACTGTGACCTGCCATAGAGACTCTCCGTTATTTTTTAAATGTCAGTAACACTGATCATGACTAACCCAAGGGAAACACAGAGACCGCACGGCGGCGGCCTCCGGTGCCGGTATCGGCTTACTCGTCGCCCTTGACGGTGGTTGCAATCGCCAGCTCACCCAGTTGGGCGGCGTTGGCAAGGCTGGGGGCGTCTGTCATCAGACAGGCGGCCGCGGTCGTTTTCGGGAAGGCGATGACGTCCCGAATGTTTTCGGTGCCGGTCAACAGCATGCTGAGACGGTCCAGACCGAAGGCCAGACCGGCGTGCGGCGGGGTGCCGTACTTCAGGGCATCCAGCAGGAAGCCAAACTTCAGGCGCTGCTCGGCCGGGGTGATACCCAGGATATCGAACACGGTGGATTGCATCTCGCTGTTGTGGATACGGACAGAGCCGCCACCCACTTCGTAGCCGTTGATCACCATGTCGTAGGCGTTGGCGTAAGCACCCACAGGGTTGGCTTTCAGCTCGGCCGGGCTCATGTTGCTCGGCGCGGTAAACGGGTGGTGCATGGCGGCCAGACCACCTTCACCATCTTCCTCGAACATCGGGAAGTCGATGACCCACAGCGGTTTCCAGCTGTTCTCCAGCAGGCCCAGATCGCGACCTACTTTCAGACGCAGGGCGCCCATGGCATCGCAGACCACTTTCTTGCTGTCAGCGCCAAAGAAGATGATGTCGCCGTCGGCTGCGCCGGTACGGGCCAGGATCTCGCGCACGATCTCGTCAGAGAGGAACTTGGCAACCGGAGACTGCACGCCTTCGATACCATTGGCCGCTTCGTTGACCTTCATCCAGGCCAGGCCCTTGGCACCGTAGATGCCGACAAACTTGGTGTATTCGTCGATCTGCTTGCGAGAGAGCTCGGCACCGCCAGGGACTTTCAGGGCAGCCACACGGCCTTTCGGATCGTTGGCGGGGCCTGCGAACACGGCGAACTCGACAGCAGTCAGCAGATCAGCCACATCAACCAGCTCCATTGGCAGACGCAGGTCCGGCTTGTCGGAGCCGTAGCGACGCATGGCTTCGTCGAAGGTCATGATCGGGAAGTCGCCCAGATCCACGTTCAGGATGTGCAGCCACAGTTTGCGGATCATCTCTTCCATCACTTCACGCACCTGCGGTGCGGTCATGAAGGAGGTCTCCACGTCGATCTGGGTGAATTCCGGCTGGCGGTCGGCACGCAGGTCTTCGTCACGGAAGCACTTGACGATCTGGTAGTAGCGATCGAAGCCGGACATCATCAGCAACTGCTTGAACAGCTGGGGGGATTGCGGCAGAGCGTAGAACTTGCCCTTGTGCACGCGGCTCGGCACCAGATAGTCACGGGCACCTTCCGGGGTGGCCTTGGTCAGCATCGGGGTCTCGATATCGAGGAAGCCGTGCTCGTCCATGAAGCGGCGTACGAAGGCGCTGGCCTTGGCACGGGTCTTCAGGTACTTGGCCATCTCGGGACGACGCAGATCCAGGTAGCGATACTTGAGGCTGATCTCTTCGCTGTTGACCTGATTGAAGTCCAGCGGCAGCGGCTCGGCACGGTTGATGATGTTGAGTTCGTGGGCGAACACTTCGATGGCGCCAGTGGCCATGTCGCTGTTGCGCTGGGAGTCGGGGCGGGTACGCACCACGCCGGTCACCTGGATGCAGAACTCGCCGCGCAGCTCGGAGGCCAGGGAGAACGCCTCCGGCTTGTCCGGATCGAAGAACACCTGAACGATCCCTTCCCGGTCGCGCATATCGATAAAGATCAGACCGCCGAGATCACGACGACGATGAACCCAACCGCACAATGTAATGGTCTGCCCTGCATGGGCCTCATTGACCTGTCCGCAATAGATAGAGCGCATGGACTTCTTCCTTCGAAATTGTAGAGAGACGGTTAACCTTGGGCCGCCGGGCACGACTGGCAAGCACCGTCTGTCTCACAGCTGGCCAGATTCTTTTTCTTACCCGGTTTGAAATCAGTCTCGTACCATCCGGTTCCCTTGAGCCGGAAGCCTGCCGCCGATATCAGCTTGACCAGATTCGGCTTGCTACAGGCCGGACAGTCGGTCAGGGGGGCATCGGAAAGCTTTTGCAGTTTTGCCAATTCATGGCCACAGACGTCGCAACGATATTCGTAGATAGGCATGGGTCACAAGAAATTGAAAAACAAAAGGGCTGGCATTATAGAGGAAAACCCCCTTTTGGGTAAAATGGCCAGCAGCCTCCTTTCGCCAGTTTTTTGCACTCGATGGCAAAAAGCGGGCAAAAAATCGGCACGAATGCACCAAGAGCGAAGAGAATAGCCACCATGAGCCTCTATTTGGGCCTGCCGCAGTGGTCCCACCCCAGCTGGCCCGGCCAGTTGCTGGGCCTTGGCGCCAAGCCTGCCGAACACCTCGCCCACTACGCGACCGTCTTCAACTCGGTGGAGGGTAACACCACCTTCTACGCCCTGCCGACACCGGACACGGTACAGCGCTGGGCCGATGCGGTGCCCGATCACTTTCGTTTCAACTTCAAATTTCCGCAAACCATCAGCCACCAGAGCGATCTGGTGAGCGCAGACAAACAAGTCGCCGACTTTATTCGCCTGCTTGCCCCGTTGCACGACAAGCTGGGGCTGCTCACCCTGCAGTTGCCCGCCCGTTTCGGGCCACAGGGGCTGGCCAGACTGGCGGCCTTTATCGATCGGCTGCCGCGGGCGTTTCGCTACGCCCTCGAAGTGCGCCACCCTGAGTTCTTCGCCAAGGGGGAGGCCGAGCGGGCATTGAACCGGCTGCTGATGGAACAGGATGTGAACCGGGTGATGCTCGACAGCCGGCCACTCTTCTCGGTGCCAGCAACCACGCCAGCCCTTGTCGATGCCCAAGGCAAGAAGCCACGCCTGCCGGTACATCTACTGGCCACCGCCAACGCTCCTATGGTGCGCTTTATCGGCCTGCCGGATCCGGCGGCCAATCACCCCTTCCTGCCCAGCTGGCTCCCCCACTGGCGCCAGTGGCTCGCGGAGGGCAAGGACCTCTACCTCTATATACATACTGCCGACAACGCCCAGGCACCTGAGCTGGCCCGTCAGATCACCCGCTTGCTGGAGCAGGAGATGGCCCCCTGGCCGGGGGAAAACGATCGCGCACGGCAGGGAGTGCTGCGCTTTTAGCCAACCCATTCTGCGGCCATCGTTTCGCTGCAAAAAAAGTGCTTTTTTGTGGCGTGGCAAGCCCTGGCGTCAAGACAAACGGCCATCAATCCTCTACACTACCGCCCCAAGTAAGGGTCCGGAACATGGCCCGTACGAACAGGACAGGTCCAAAGGATTTCACGACCAGCCACCCCGTTCGTAAACAGGTGATAAATCTACTCTGATGGGTGTCACCCAACGACTCAATTGAACAATACAGCCGGGTGATGTCCCGACTGTCAGGTTGCGCCAGCATGCATACCAAAGATCAAATTTTTGCCGCCCCGATCGCCCGATTGGGAGACTTCTGTTTTGACGAACAGGTCGTCGACGTTTTTCCCGATATGATCCAGCGCTCGGTGCCGGGTTACAGTAACATCATCTCCGCCATCGGCATGATGGCCGCCCGCTACGCCCAACCCGAGAGCCGACTCTATGATCTCGGCTGCTCACTGGGCGCCGCGACCCAGGCGATGCGTCGCCATGTCAGCCAGCCCGGCTGCCGCATCACCGCGGTGGATCTCTCCCATCCGATGATCGAGCGCGCCCGCGCCCACCTCTCCGGTTTCAAATCCGAGGTGCCGGTGGAGCTGGTGGAAGCAGATATCTGCGACATCGAGATCGAGAACGCCTCCGTGGTGGTGCTCAACTTCACTCTGCAATTTGTCGAGCCAGAAAAACGGGCCGCCCTGATCCAGCGCATTCACGATGGTCTGCGCCCGGGCGGGATCCTGATCCTGAGCGAAAAGTTCCGCTTCGAAGATGAACCAGTCAACGAGCTGCTCATCGATCTGCATCTCGACTTCAAGCGGGCCAATGGCTACAGCGAGCTGGAGATCAGCCAGAAACGCACTGCCCTTGAGAACGTGATGCGCACCGACAGCCTGCCGGTGCATCAGGCACGCCTGCGGGATGCCGGTTTCGTCCATCAGGATCTCTGGTTCCAGTGCTTCAACTTCGGCTCCATGATTGCCATCAAATCCAGCGACGCCCAGCCATGATCGACTTTGCCAATTTCTATCAACTGATTGCCAAAAACCGGCTGAGCCACTGGCTGCATACCCTGCCCGCCCAGCTGCACGCCTGGCAACATGACAACCAGCATGGCGACCTGCCGCGCTGGAACCGCGCCCTCAACAAGCTACCGGTGGTCTCCCCCGGCAACATCGAGCTGAAAAGCCGGGTCGAGATTGGCTCGGCCGAGAGCCTTGGCGAAGGTGAACGCAAGAAGGTCGAGAGCCTGCTGCGCCACTTCATGCCCTGGCGCAAGGGGCCGTTCACCGTGCACGGCATCCACATCGACACCGAGTGGCGCTCTGACTGGAAGTGGGATCGGGTGCTGCCCCATATCAGCCCGCTCGAAGGGCGTTACGTGCTGGATGTGGGTTGCGGCAGCGGCTACCACCTCTGGCGCATGGTGGGTGAAGGGGCCAAGCTGGCGGTCGGCATCGACCCTAGCCCGCTGTTCCTCTGCCAGTTCGAGGCCATTCGCCACTTCGCGGGCAATGATCAGCGCGCCCACCTGCTGCCGCTCGGTATTCAGGAGCTGCCGGAGCTGCGTGCCTTTGACACCGTCTTCTCCATGGGGGTGCTCTATCACCGCAAATCCCCCATCGAGCACATCGAGCAGCTGCGCAATCAATTGACAGATGATGGCGAGCTGGTGCTGGAGACGCTAGTGATTGACGGCGGGGTCAACGACGTGCTGATGCCCACCGATCGTTACGGCAAGATGCGCAACGTCTGGTTTATTCCCTCAAGCCGCGCCCTCAAGCTGTGGGTCGAGCGCTGCGGCTTCACCGACGTGCGGATAGTAGACGAGAATATGACCAGCACCGACGAACAGCGTCGTACCGACTGGATGATTAATGAATCCCTGAGTGACTATCTGGATCCAGACAATCCGGCACTCACGGTAGAAGGACACCCGGCGCCGAAACGTGCCGTACTGATTGCCCGCAAGGCCAAAGACTAGCCGATGGCGATTCAGGAAGTTACACTGACCCAATTCCAGGAAGCACAGTTAAATGAATGACATGAAAAGCAAATTAAAAGGAATGACCCTGCTCTCCCTGCTTAGTCTCGGCGGGTGTGTCAATATGGAAAAAGCGCCTCAGGTTCCTGCTCTGACGCTGGCCGAGCTTCGTAGCGAGCTGAGCCAGAGCGAGCAGCGCCTGCAAACATCCATGGAACAGCAACAGAAGCAGTATGTGCAGCAACAGCACCTGCTGGTTCAGCTCAACACAGATGTCACCAATATGAAAGAGTCCGTCAAGCAAGTAGACCACAAGCTCGCCACCCTCCCCTCCGAGCCGCCCAAGCCGATGGCCATCCCCACCGAGAAGTGCCCGGCCCCCAATCAGGGTCACACCATCGATGGCAAGCTGATGGTCGGTGAAGCCGAGTGGATCTGGGTTGATGCTGCCAACGACGCCTTCCAGGCGCGGGTCGATACCGGTGCGACCACCTCCTCCATCAGTGCGCAGGAGATCACCATTTTCGAGCGCAACGGCAAAAACTGGGTGCGCTTCTTCCTGAGCCATCAGGAAGTGGACGACAAGATCCAGATCGAAGCGCCGCTGGTGCGCCATGTGCGGGTGCGTCAGGCCTCTGCCGACGATCTGGACCGCCGTCCGGTAGTGCGTCTGGCCGTGCGCATTGGCGACATGACCGAGAAAGCCGAATTTACCCTGAAAGACCGTAGCGACATGACCTTCCCTGTGCTGCTGGGTCGCGAATTTTTGAAAGACATCGCCGTGGTTGATGTGGCCCGCGAATATATCCAACCCAAACCCAAGCTCAAGGATGTGAAATAATCCATGGTTTCCCGTAAGCCGTTCTATTTGCTGGTAGCCCTGCTGTACATTGTCGGCCTGGGGATGACGATCTATCACCATATCGCGTTGGATGTACCGCTGACGCCCGGTGAAAAGCGCCAGATCTGGTCCATCGAAGCCAAGCTGGAGTTCGAGGCGACCGGTGAGCCGGTGATCGCCTCTCTGGCCATTCCGGGCACCCAGCCCGGTTTCACCCTGATGAACGAGAACGCCGCCAGCCCCGGCTACGGCCTCTCCTTCGTCGAGAAAGATGGCGATGCCCGCGCAGAGTGGTCCATCCGCACCGCCTCTGGCCGTCAGGAGCTTTACTACCGCGTCGACATGATGGCGGATGCCCATGCCAAACCGGCCGCCAATCCGCAGCCGCCTGCCATCGAGAAGCAGATCGAGAGTGAGCCTTATGCCACCGCGATGAAGCAGATCCTCGAGCGGGCGCAGGAGCGCTCTGCCGACGGCTACACCCTGACTCGCGAGATCATCAAGGAGATCGAGAAGCAGGAGCAGAACGCCGAGCTGCTGAAAAAGCACAAGAGCCGCGCCAACCTGATCGCCGAGCTGCTCAACAATGCTGACGTCCCCACCCGCGTGGTGCATGCTCTGAATCTGGAAGATGGCCGCCGTCGTCAGGAGCTGGTGGATTATCTGCAGGTATTCAACAGCCCGACCGACTACAAGCTGTTCAACCCGCAAACCGGTGAACAGGGTCGTCCGGCCAACCTGCTGCTGTGGGAATACAACTCCGGCGCCCTGCTGGACGTGACCGGTGGTCACAACTCCCGTGTCAGCTTCTCGATGATCGAACAGGAGCAGCCGGTCAGCGTGGCACTGGCGCAGAAGTTCGAAAAATCAGAGATGATGAACTTCTCCATCCACAGCCTGCCGCTGGAAGAGCAGACCCTGTTCAAGGGCTTGCTGCTGATCCCGATCGGCGTGCTGATGGTGGTGTTCCTGCGGGTTCTGGTTGGGATCAAGACCTCAGGTACCTTTATGCCTGTGCTGATCGCGGTCGCCTTTATCCAGACCTCGCTGGTCACCGGTCTCATCGGCTTCCTGCTGATCGTCGGCACCGGTCTCATCATCCGCTCCTATTTGTCGCGGCTTAACCTGCTGTTGGTCGCCCGAATATCGGCCATCATCATCATGGTTATCTCGATGATCGGTATCTTCTCCGCGTTCGCCTTCAAGCTGGGGCTGACCGACGGTATGAAGATCACCTTCTTCCCGATGATCATCCTCTCCTGGACCATCGAACGGATGTCCATCCTGTGGGAAGAAGAGGGCCCGAAAGAGGTGTTCCGCCAAGGCGGTGGCTCTCTGCTGGTGGCTGTCATCGCCTATCTGGCCATGGATAACGAGCTTATTCGTCACCTCACCTTCAACTTCCTCGGCCTGCAGCTGGTGCTGATGGCGACCGTGCTGTTGATGGGTAACTACACCGGCTACAAGCTGAGCGAACTGAAGCGCTTCAAGCCGCTGGTGGACGAGATGAAATCTGGCGTCACCCCAGGTAAGGACAAGTAACCGATGTGGTTCTGGGAAAAATACACCACCCCGTGGAGCCTGTCCCAATCAGGCATCCTCGGCATGAACAAGCGCAATCACTCCTACATCAGCCGCTACAATCCGCGCAGCCTCTATCCGCTGGTGGATGACAAGCTGCAGACCAAGCAAATTGCGCTGGATGCAGGGGTCACCGTGCCTGAGCTGATCGGTACCATCCGTGCCCAGCACGATGTGGGTCGCATCACCGAGCTGGTAAAAGATTGGCCGGGCTTCTGCATCAAGCCGGCCCGTGGCTCGGGCGGCAAGGGGATCCTGGTGATCCTGCGTCAGGAAGATGGCCTTTTCTACAAGCCCAACGGCAGCGCCTCCAACGGTCAGGATCTGGAGCGCCATGTCTCCAACATTCTGGCGGGGCTCTATTCGCTTGGCGGCAAACCCGACGTGGCGCTGGTTGAAGGCCTCATCAACTTTGATGATGTGTTCGACGGCTACTCTTTTGAAGGGGTTCCCGATGCCCGGGTCATTATCTTCAAGGGGTTCCCGGTGATGGCGATGATGCGCCTCTCCACCGCCGCCTCCGATGGCAAGGCGAACCTGCACCAGGGCGCCGTGGGGGTGGGTCTGTGCCTGCGTACCGGTCGTGCCCTGCGGGCAGTGCAGTTTGGCAATCCGCTGCGCCACCATCCGGACACCGGCCTCGACCTCTATGAGCTCAAGGTGCCCCACTGGGATACCCTGCTCACCCTGGCCGCCTCCTGCTACGAGATGTCGGGTCTGGGTTATATCGGTACCGATATGGTGCTGGACAAGTTCCGCGGCCCCATGCTGCTGGAGCTCAATGCCCGTCCTGGTCTTGCCATCCAGATCGCCAACGGTCGCGGCCTGGTGCCCAACCTCAAGACCATCGAGAAACTGGGACAGGTTAAGATGAACGTGGAGCAGCGGGTCAATTTCGCCAAGGATCACTTCGGGATCTTTGAGGAGTAACACCTCCGCTTGTGAACTGAGCGCGCCTATGGCGCGCTTTTTTTATGGCGATTGTCTGTCGGCATATCCCCCCACCCAGCCATACGGATCAGCACCTCATTTCGAAACGATGAGTACGCCAGCGAACGGCTGCTTGGAATAGCGAGGAGAGCGATGGAACGATGGAACGATGGAACGATGGAACGATGGAACGATGGAACGATGGAACGATGGAACGATGGAACGATGGAACGATGGAACGAGAAGAGTGTGACCGCAATGTCAGGGGATGGATAAATCTCAGGTATAAAAAAACCGGCGCCAAGGCGCCGGTTCTTCACGCAGAGTGCAGCCCGATTACAGGGAGTCAGCATTCTCGGACAGGTACTTGGCAACGCCGTCCGGAGAGGCTTGCATACCTTTTTTGCCTTTTTCCCACTGAGCCGGGCACACTTCGCCGTGCTCTTCGTGGAATTGCAGGGCATCGACCATGCGCAGCATCTCGTCGATGTTGCGGCCCAGCGGCAGATCGTTGACAACCTGATGGCGAACGACACCGTTCTTGTCAATCAGGAAGGAACCACGGAACGCCACACCGGCTTCCGGATGCTCAACGTCATAGGCTTTGCAGATTTCGTGTTTCACGTCGGCGATCAGCGGGTACTTGACCTGACCGATACCGCCATCTTCCACTTTGGTGTTACGCCATGCGTTGTGGGAGAACTGGGAATCGATGGAAACACCGATCACTTCCACGCCACGCTTCTGGAACTCTTCATAACGGTGATCGAAGGCAATCAGCTCAGACGGGCAGACGAAGGTGAAATCGAGCGGGTAGAAGAAGACAACGGCAGCTTTGCCTTTGATGTGGGATGACAGGTTGAATGAATCAACGATCTCGCCATTACCCAGAACAGCTGCGGCGGTAAAATCGGGTGCGGGACGGCCTACCAATACCATATTCAATTCCTCTTTATGTGAAGTGAACAATCCGGTGAGGATTGGGCTACCTAGAGCCAAGTCCATCTAATTCAAGCGACAAACTATAGACCCGGTGGTAGATTAGTTAAATCAAATTAAATAGATAGCATTAATCGGGTTTTTCTATGCAACGTTGGCCCAGCCTCAAACAGCTGCAATATCTGGTCGCTCTCGATGAGCACAAGAACTTCAACCGCGCCGCCAAGGCCTGTCATGTCAGCCAGTCGACCCTGAGTACCGGGATCCAGACGCTGGAGGACATGATGAACCTGCAACTGGTGGAGCGGGACCACAAGAGCTTCATTATGACCCCGGTCGGCATGGAAATCGTCGAGCGCGCTCGCAATTTGCTCTCCGATGCGCGGGATCTCATGGAGCTCGGACAACATCAGGGTGGCGTGATGCAGGGGACGGTACGTCTTGGCTGCATTCCCACCATCGCCCCCTTCCTGCTGAGCAAGCTGCTGAAAGAGTGCAGCAAAACCTATCCTGACCTCGAATTGTTGCTGCGTGAAGACACCACCAGCAATCTGCTCAAGCAGCTGGAACAGGGTCAGCTCGACTTGCTGATCCTCGCCCTGCCCATCGAGATCGGGGGATTTCACTGCAAGACCGTCGGCCAGGATCCGTTCCACATGGTGATGCCCGCCAGCATGGCGGCCGGCCTGCATACCCCGTTCGACTACAAGGAGCTGCCCAACCAGAGCATCTTCCTGCTGGAACGGGAGCACTGCCTCACCGAGCACGCAGTGAGCGCCTGTCGCCTGCGGGACAAGAGCAAGATCAACCCGTTTGCTGCAACCAGCCTGCACACCTTGGTGCAGATGGTGGAAGCGGGTCTTGGCACCACCTTCCTGCCACAGATGGCCATCGATGCCGGCATTCTTGCCAACTCCGATCTGGTGGCCATCCCGCTGCCGGGAGAGACCTCCTATCGCGAGATCGGTCTGGTCTGGCGCCCCAGCACCACCCGGGTGCAGACCTTCTACAAGCTGGCCGAGCTGCTTAAACCGCTGATCAGCCACAACGAGTGACAACAAACGCCAGCCCTCGGCTGGCGTTTTTCAGTTCCCCGCCACATTTTTCCTATCGGAGACTAGGTCTGGAGCCAGATCCCTGTTTATGATGGAAAAGTTGTCGCGTGCCCTCCTGCCGCCAGAGCGATTTGGCAGGATATGGCGTTCGATAAATGTCTCGTTTGGTAGACCCGTCCGTGGAGAGAGCCCGATGTATCGCAAGCTGCTGCTATCCCTGCTGACTCTGCTGCTGGCCGCCTGTTCCAGCACGCCGGAGCCGCCTCCGGCCCCCCGGCAGAGCAGTGCCTTCGATGGCTTCTACCAACAGTGGCGCGGTGTTCCCTACCGCATGGGCGGCGCCAGCCGCGCCGGGCTAGACTGCTCCGCCTTCACCCAGCTCGCCTACAGTCAGGTGCTGGGCTTCAACCTGCCAAGAACCACCGAATCTCAGGCCAGCATTGGCAAACCGGTGGATCGCTACCGGCTGCAACACGGGGATCTGGTCTTCTTCAAGACCGGCTGGCAGCAATACCATGTGGGGGTCTACACAGGTGCCGGCGAGTTTATTCACGCCTCCACCAGCAAGGGAGTGATCCGCTCCCGCCTCGACAACGTCTACTGGAACAGTCGCTACTGGCAGGCACGTCGGGTGACCCAGTAACCACTCAAACGCCTGCTTGCGGCACAAGTTGCGTGCCGATACTCTCCGTCAATCCCTGTCGCGATGTCGGGACTCACAACCCGCGCTTATAACTCAATTGGCCCCAAAGCCTGCATATCACACCATTTTGTGATAAGGTGGTGGCCAATTTTTAACACTTTCGCCTTTTTCTCATACGCTCTCTGTCCTGATTGACAACACGCGCGGCGATAACAAGCAACGCGCGGCGAAAGTGGAGTGTGGCGCGACACTGCCGGACGGGTGTCCCACAGCTGCAGTATCAAGGGTTAAATAGATAAGGAGATCGTGCAATGAAACAGTATCAAAGCTGGCTGGGGCAATACCTGATGAGTCGCCGTGACGGTGACCACGCCATGGCATGCGAGATGGCGAGTTCCATCTGCGAGTTCTGGCAGCAGCAGGGTGATGAAAACGAACTGGACAAGTGGCAGCAGATTTACCAGAACCATCTGGAAAAGACCACCTGATCCCGACCGTTGCCTTGCTGCCAGCCACCCGGTGTTGGCAGCAAGGCCACTCGCGACCAACCACCATCAGCCAACCCCTCTCCCCCCTATTTTCCTGCTACGTTAAACCGCTACCTTCGTTCACTCGCGCTTTACCATCTTCATTTTGCTCTTGCGCACCGGCCTCTGTTCATTCCATCTCGGCAGCCATTTCCTGCGCCCAGTCGATAAAGGCCTGGATCTTGGGACACGCCCGATTGGGCAGGGTCGCCATGTAATAACGCTGCTCGCACTTGACCTCCAGCCCGGCAAAAGGGGCCACCAGCTCGTTGCGTGCCAGTCGCTTGCTCACCAGATTCTTGCGCCCCATGGCGATCCCGGCGTGATTCATAGCGGCGATGATGGCGAGATCCGAGCGATCAAAACCCATGCTCAGCTGGCATGCCTCGAGGCTGACCCCGGCGTGGCGAGCCCAGCAGCTCCATTCATCGGTATCCGAGTCAAATCCCCATGCCTGCCGATCATGGAGCAGCCGGCACAAGGACAAGTTGGCGGGATTGCCGACAAGCCCGTGCTGCTCGGCATATTCCGGGCTGCAGACCGGCAGCATGAACTCATCCATCAGTGGGTGGATGGCAAGCCGCTCCGGGCTCTTCTCATCGAAATAGAGGGTCAAATCGATGCCATAACCATGCAGGTTGATGTTCTCGTTGCCGGTGATGATATTGAGCTCGATCTGTGGATGCAGGCGGGAGAAATCAGCCAACCTGGGCACCAGCCAGCACTGGGCGATGGAGGGACGCGAATAGATGGTCAGGGTACCGGAGAGCTCCTGATTCTTGATCTCCAGGATCTCCTGATTGATGAACTCCAGCGAAGATTTGAGCGCCCAGAACACCCGCTGCCCATCCGCCGTCAGTACCACCTTGCGGTGAAAACGCTCAAAGAGCTTGAACCCCAGCTCCTCTTCCAGCGCGCTGATCCGGTGGCTCACGGCACTGGGACTCAGCGACAATTCATCAGCCGCCATGGCAAAGGATCCGTGGCGGGCGGCCGCCTCGAAGGTGTGCAGCTTGGCCAACTGGTAGCCGCTCAACAGCTTGTTGCGCGATATGTAATTATCCCCGTTATACATTCATCCCCCTCTTCGCAATGGCCGTCGATGATACACCCACAGGCCACTTTCAGGATGAAACCAAAAGACCCAAAGAGTGTGATTTCGATACATTGTGACCAATGTAGCGCCTTTGCATCACCTCAACTCATCCAAGTGGCTGATTTCATCATTTGTCAGCCCCGCCTCATTTTCATTCAATAGCGCATAAACAATCACACACAACAGATGTCGAGGCACAGTATGAGTTCAGAGGTATGGGTCATCGCTACCTTGCTAAGTAGCATCGTTCTTATCGTGGTTACCATAGTGAAGGGCAAGGTGCATCCTTTCCTCGCCCTGCTGCTGGCGAGCTTCTATGTCGGCACCCTGATGGGGATGAACCCGGTCAACATGGTCAATGCCATGGAAGCGGGCATTGGCGGCACGCTAGGCTTTCTCGCCGCCGTCATCGGTCTTGGCACCATACTTGGCAAGATGATGGAGGTGTCAGGGGCAGCGGAGCGCATCGGTCTCGCCCTGCAGAGATGCCGCTGGCTCTCGCCTCAGGTCATCATGGTACTGGTCGGTCTAGTGTGCGGCATCACCCTGTTTGTCGAAGTGGGGGTAGTGCTGCTGATCCCGCTCGCCTTCTCCATCGCCCGCAAGACCAGAACCTCGCTGCTGACCCTGGCCATTCCGCTCTGCACCTCCCTGATGGCCGTGCACTGCATAGTGCCGCCCCACCCTGCTGCCCTCTATGTCACCAATCAGCTGGGCGCCGATGTGGGTTCTGTCATCGTCTATGGTCTGGCGGTCGGCCTCTTTGCCTCGCTTATCGGCGGCCCGCTGTTCCTCAAACTGCTGGGCAACCGGCTCCCTTTCAAGGAGGTGCCCTCTGCCTTTGCCGACATCAAGGCCCGCGATGAAGCCACTCTCCCGACCTTGAGCGCCTCGCTCTTTACCGTGCTGCTGCCCATCCTGCTGATGCTGGCCAAGACGGTCGCCGAGCTCAATATGGAGCACGCCAGCCACCTCTACACCGTGCTGGAGTTTATCGGCAACCCCATCACCGCCATGTTTATCGCCGCCTTCACCGCCTACTACGTGCTGGGGATCCGCCAGCAGATGAAGATGGAAGGGCTGCTCAACAAGACCGAGGAGTGTTTCTCATCCATCGCCAATATCCTGCTCATCATCGGGGCGGGTGGCGCCTTCAACGGGGTGCTCAAAGCCAGCGGGCTGGGCGACTCTCTGGCCACTATCCTCTCACAGCTGGATATGCACCCCATTCTGCTGGCCTGGCTGGTGGCCATCGTGCTGCACGCCGCCGTGGGCTCCGCCACCGTCGCCATGATGGGCGCCACCGCCATCGTCTCCCCCATCATGGTGCACTACCCGAACATCAGCCCGGAGATCATGACCCTGGCCATCGGCTCCGGTGCTATTGGCTGCACCATGGTGACCGACTCTCTGTTCTGGCTGGTCAAGCAGTATTGCGGCGCCACCCTGAACGAAACGCTCAAGTACTACACCACCGCCACCTTGGTCGCCTCCCTGATGGCGCTGGCCGGTACCTTCCTGCTCTCCTATATCGTGTAACAAGACCGAGAACACTATGAAAAACATCGATGTACAACAGCTCACAGCGCAATTTCCACTAGTGCAATCCCTGATCGCGCTTGAGCCAGTCACCTGGTTCAACCCCAACACCACCACTCTGGCTGCCGGTCTGCCCTATGTGGGGCTCGATAACAACAATGTGGCGGACGCTTCCGCTCGGCTGGCCCGCTTCGCCCCCTACATGTGCGAAGTCTTCCCCGAGACCCGCGCCAGCAACGGCATTCTGGAGTCCGAGATCGCCGCTATTCCGGCGATGCAGGCTACGCTCAACCAGCGCTACGGGGTCGAGGTCACCGGTCGACTGCTGCTGAAAAAAGACAGTCACCTGCCCATCTCCGGCTCCATCAAGGCCCGTGGCGGTATCTACGAGGTGCTGACTCACGCCGAACAGTTGGCGATCAAGGCGGGACTGCTCTGCGAAGAGGATGACTACCGCAAACTGTTCAGCGACGAGTTTCGCCAGTTCTTCAGCCAGTACAGCATCGCAGTGGGCTCTACCGGCAACCTTGGCATGTCCATCGGCATCATGAGCGCCAAGCTCGGTTTTACCGTCACCGTCCACATGTCGGCCGATGCGCGGGAGTGGAAGAAGCGCAAGCTGCGTGAACACGGCGTCATCGTGGTCGAATATGCCGAAGATTACGGGGTGGCGGTGGAACAGGGGCGCAAAGAGGCCGAACGCGACCCCAACTGCTTCTTTATCGATGATGAGAACTCCCGCACCCTGTTCCTCGGCTACTCGGTGGCGGGCGAGCGGGTGAAAAAGCAGTTCGACGAGATGGGTATCAAGGTGGATGCCGACCACCCGCTGTTTGTCTACCTGCCCTGCGGCGTGGGTGGCGGCCCGGGCGGCGTGGCCTTTGGTCTCAAGCTCGCGTTCGGGGATAACGTTCACTGCTTCTTCGCCGAGCCCACTCACTCCCCCTGCATGTTGCTGGGGGTCCACACCGGATTGCACGATGCCATTGCGGTGCAGGATCTGGGCATCGACAACCTCACCGCAGCCGACGGCCTCGCGGTAGGTCGCGCCTCCGGCTTCGTCGGCCGCGCCATGGAACGGCTGCTCAATGGCTTCTACACCCTGAGCGATCAGGAGATGTATGACCTGCTCGGACTGCTGGCGCGCGATGAGCTGATCACACTCGAACCCTCCGCTCTGGCTGGTATGGCTGGCCCATGGCGGGTGGCAGCCAATCCCGAGTGGCTAACCGGGCGCGGTTGCGATGCCGCAACCATGGCACAGGCCACCCATCTGGTGTGGGCCACCGGCGGTGGCATGGTGCCCGCCGAAGAGATGGCAAAGTACCTGGCCAGCGCCAAGATCTAGGCTTTTTCGCCACATTTATCTGCAAATCAACCCGCCATCACGGCGGGTTTTCTGTTTTGGGAACAAGGGGATGGGGCAGTTCTGTCGCAATCCATGGCGACAATTTCCCCAAGTTGGTCAGTTTGTGCTAAAATGGCGCTCATTTTTTGACATCTCGCGTCACGTTCGCCGCCAGATTGCCCATCAGGCTCTCTGCCCGGGCCGTGACTTTGCACCATCATGCCTGATGATGTTCCCCCCAGGATGAGCCGACAGGCTCCCGTCAAGGTGGGCACCCTCAAGGGCACATGAGATAAGGAGATCGGGTAATGAAACAATATCAAAGCTGGCTGGGAGATTATCTGATGAGTCGACGTGACGGAGATCACGCGATGGCTTCGGAACTTGCCAACACCATCTGCGCCTTCTGGAAGGCCCAGGGTGATGAAGCAGAAACCAGCAAATGGCAGCAACGCTATCAGCAACACGTAGAGCAGGCGCAATAAGCCCCTTCACTCTTTCGCGATAAAAAAACCGGCGCACATGGCGCCGGTTTTGCGTTTCTGGCAAGCAGCAGATTACATCTGGTCGATCATGTCCTGAGCAAACTGGGAGCAGGAGCGCAGGGTGGCCCCTTCCATCAGACGCTCGAAGTCATAGGTGACGGTCTTGTTGCGGATCGCCGCTTCCATCCCCTTGATGATGAGATCGGCCGCTTCGACCCAGCCCATGTGGCGCAGCATCATCTCGGCAGAGAGGATCAGGGAGCCCGGATTAACCTTGTCCTGACCGGCATATTTCGGTGCAGTGCCGTGGGTCGCCTCGAACAGAGCCACACCATCGCCGATGTTGGCACCCGGCGCGATACCGATACCGCCTACCTGAGCGGCCAGCGCGTCGGAGATGTAGTCGCCGTTGAGGTTCATACAGGCGATGACGTCATACTCGGCCGGGCGCAGCAGGATCTGCTGCAGGAAGGCGTCGGCGATGACATCCTTGATGACGATGGTCTTGCCGGTTTTCGGGTTCTTGAAGGAGCACCAGGGGCCGCCGTCGATCAGCTGGGCACCGTACTCGTTCTGGGCCAGAGCATAGCCCCAATCCTTGAAGGCACCTTCGGTGAACTTCATGATGTTGCCCTTGTGCACCAGGGTCACGGAGTCGCGATCGTTGTCGATGGCATACTCGATAGCGGCACGCACCAGACGCTCGGTACCGGCCTTGGACATCGGCTTGATGCCGATCCCGCAGGACTCGGGGAAGCGAATTTTCTTCACGCCCATCTCGTTTTGCAGGAAGGCGATCACCTTGTTCGCTTCGGCACTGTCGGCCTTCCACTCGATACCGGCGTAGATGTCTTCGGCGTTTTCGCGGAAGATCACCATGTCGGTCAGATCAGGACGCTTCACCGGGCTCGGGGTGCCGTCGTAGTAACGCACCGGGCGCAGGCAGATGTAGAGATCCAGCTCCTGACGCAGAGCCACGTTGAGAGAGCGGATACCGCCACCGACCGGCGTGGTCAGCGGGCCCTTGATGGCCACACAGTATTCGCGAATGAAATCGAGGGTTTCGGCCGGCAGCCAGGCACCTTCGCCATAGACATGAGTCGACTTCTCGCCGGTGTAGATCTCCATCCAGGCGATCTTGCGCTCGCCCTTGTAGGCTTTCTCGACCGCAGCATTCACCACATTCAACATGGCCGGGGTTACGTCAACACCGATGCCATCCCCTTCAATAAACGGAATGATCGGATGGTTGGGAACCTGCAGCTTGCCGTTGGCATCGACTGTGATTTTCTGACCCTGGGTCGGGATTACTACTTTGCTTTCCATCGGCATCTCCTAACTTCCGTTTGTTATCAACTTGTTTGTTGCGCGCGGCCATCTTAGCCCATTCATTTTCATAATAAAACGACAAGAAAGCATGTCAGACCAAAGAGGTAGCCACCCGCCAGTGCGCCGTCACCACGCCTTCCCGACACAGCCCCGTTATACCTCCAGCTCGCTGGCCGCAGCCTGCGGCTGACTCAGGGAACGATACTGGGAAGGGGTCAAGCCGGTCTTCTGTTTGAACACCCGGCAGAAGTAGTTCACGTCGGTAAACCCGCAGCGATTGGCGACCTCTTCGAGACGGAAGCGATACTTTTTCAGCATAAACTTGGCCCGCTCCAGCCGCACCCAGCTGATGTAGTCCGCTAGCCGCATGTGCCCCTGCTGGCGGAACAGGCGTGAGAGATGGCTGGGTGAGAGATTGAAGCGGGCGGCGATGCATTCGCGACTGATGGGGCGGTGGAAATTTTCCTGAATGTAGATGCAGATGCCGTGAAAAAGATCGGAGCCACGAGGACGACCGCTCTCCGACTCCACCAGCAACTGCCGTGAGTAACTGAGCAGCGCCTGCAGCAGGTAATTGTCCATCGGCGCCCTTATCGGCTCCTGCGCCAGGGTATTAAGAGAAAGCAGGATATGATCGAGCGCCCGTCCGGCACCGGCCTGAATACTGTGCTTCTGCACATCAAAGAAACCGGTATCCCCCTTGTGCTTGCTCACCAGACTAAAGCCTATCTGACGTTTGCCGAACAACAGGCTGAGCACGGAACAATCATTGTCCCAATCCGGCTTGTTCCAGCCGTTGGGGGGAATGTACATCGCCTCCCGCTGACCCATCTGAACCGACTGTACATCCCCTTCCGGGGACCAGATCTGGTTGAGATAGTGACCGCTGAAGACCAGCTCGAGACGCGGGAAGTTGACCTGATAACTGAAGCAGGGTGGTACCCCTTTGTCAGAGGCAAACAACACCTTCTCAAAGCCTTCCCCCTCACTTAGAAAGCCATCCAACAGCTGGGTAAAGATGATACTCATGAATGATCCTGATCAAGATGCAGAGAGCAACCGATTGCGGTGCGCTGCCCCTGCCATGCTATAGTCCGCGCCAGACTGAAATTCCCAAAAAATCGTTCTGATACAAGGAGCCATCCATGAGCTACCCGCCGTTTTTTCTAATGTGCAACCCGATCCAGGATTATGTCTGGGGCAGTCGTGACTCCCTGACCACGCTGTTTGGCATCAAAAATCCCGAAGGCAAACCACAAGCTGAACTGTGGATGGGCGCTCACCCCAATGGCTGCTCCGAAGTAACCCTGGCAGGCGAGACCGTGAAGCTTTCCAGCCTGATTGACGCCAACCCCGTCGCCATGTTGGGTGAAGCTACCCAGGCTCGTTTCGGCTCACTCCCCTTCCTGTTCAAGGTGCTCTGCGCCGAGCAAGCCCTCTCCATTCAGGTACACCCGAGCAAGGCACAGGCCGAAGCCGGTTTTGCCAGAGAAGAGGCCGCGGGCATCGATATCAAGGCGAGCAACCGCAACTACAAGGATCCGAACCACAAGCCGGAGCTGGTCTTTGCCCTCACCCGCTATCAGGCGATGAACGGCTTTCGCGCCATCCCGGCCATCCTGGCCCTGTTCGATCGCATGGCGCTGCCCGCACTGGTCGACCTGACCGCGGCGCTTCGCCAGTCACAGGATGAAGCTGGCCTGCAGCACTTCTTCCACCAGTTGCTGATCCTCAGCGGTGATCGCAAGGACGAGGCGCTGGCTGGCCTGCTGGCATATGCCGCCGCCCATCAGGATGAAGAGACTTTCGCCACCATCAGCAATCTGGCCAACCAGTACCCGGGGGATGTGGGGCTCTTCTCGCCGTTGCTGCTCAACGTGGTGACACTTGAGCCAGGTCAGGCGATGTTCCTCGATGCCCAGACCCCCCACGCCTACATCCACGGCACTGGCCTCGAGATCATGGCCAACTCCGACAACGTGCTGCGTGCCGGTCTGACCCCCAAATACATGGATGTGCCGGAGCTGCTGGCCTGCACCCGCTGTGTCGCCAAACCGGACGACCAGATCCTGCTCACCCCTCGCATGGAAGGCACAGTACAGCACTTCGACGTGCCGGTACCGGACTTCACCTTCAGCGTATATGGCGCAGGCGAACATGCCCTCACCACCGGCAATGCCGAGATCCTGTTCGCCATCGATGGGCCCATCACCCTCATTGGCCAAGATGGCGAGCGTCTGACACTGACCATAGGGCAATCTGCATTTGTACCCGCCAGCACCGGCGATTATCGCGTGACGGCTGAAGGGCGTTTTGCCCGCGCCAGCAACCGCTGATCCTGGTGGGCCATCGACTCATCACCGTCTGTTCAAAGGGCCCAGCAGGGCTCTTTTTTTCAGCTCATCTGATCATGTGGAGCCCGATACGACTCACAAAATCGGCCATTTAACTCAACGTTGAAGAATAACACGTTGACTTATAATGATTAATATCATTTAGCCTCCCTGGTCACGCCACCCTGCGGTTATGCGAGCCAGCTCACACCCTTCCCCACACGTCATAAAAATCCAGTTAATGCCATTTTTTTCCTCTGTCCCAGGATATTAATCAACGAAATAATAGAAACCGTTAATTTACAGGCAGCAGGAAAAACATTTAAGAGCATTTATATATTCCAGATGTAACACAGCTCAGCCACTTATTTCATAAGTGTAAGGGGCGATTTTTTAAATCAGGCTATGGGTGCCTGTTATTTTCCTGCGCATTTATTTTTCCGCCTGTATGGACAGATCGTTTTCACTATCATTTTTATCTGGCGGATATTCCCCCCACCCGTCACCCTCTATATCCAGTGACAGTCGGGGTAATACATGCAGATGGCTCTCTCATCCGGCAGATATTCATTGGCTGGCCCGGCGTTCTGCATTACCTGTTTTGATACGTTCGATACCCTACTTTCATTAACCTGTGGCGACAAATATGAAACTGAAACGTTCCCTGCTCGCGTGTGCCGTACTGGCTGGCCTGGTTGGTATATCCGGTTGTCAAAATGACTCGGATACCGCTGTCGATAACAATAAAGAGACTAACTTCTCCCGTTACGTCAATCCGTTCATCGGCACAGGTAATTTGGGCAACACCTATCCCGGCGCCACGACCCCGCATGGCATGGTGCAGCTGTCGCCCAATAATGGGGCCAATGGCTGGGAATATATCTCCGGCTATTACTACCACGACAACCGCCTCGCCGGGTTTTCCCACACTCACCTCTCGGGGGCCGGAGCTGGAGATCTCAACGATATTCTGGTGATGCCGATCAACTCACGCTCCAATTTCATGCTGAACGAGGGGTCGGCCTCACTGAATCTGGAGGCCTCCCGCTACAGCCACAAGGATGAAGAGGCAACGGCGGGCTACTACAAGGTCAATCTGAAAGATTACGGGATCAAGGCCGAGCTGACCGCCTCGGATCGGGTGGGGGTTCATCGCTACACCTTCCCGCAAGATAAAAAATCGGAAATCGTGGTCAACCTCGGCTTCAAGGTCAACTGGGACTACACCTCCGACTCCTATCTGAAATGGGACAAAACCCACAACCGGATCGAGGGCCATCGCTTCTCTGACGGCTGGGCCCCCAGCCAGAAAGAGTTCTTCGTGATGGAGTTCGACCAGCCCATCAAAAACATCCGCTTCGCCTACTTTGACAAAGACCAAAACCGCTATCTGGACCTGCCGGAAGGCACCACCGAGATCGGCAACGAGACCCGTGGCAAATATCAGTACGCGCGTGCCTATGTGGAATTTGATACCGCGGCGGCGGGCTTGATCGTCGAGGCCAAGGTAGCCCTCTCCAACGTCGAGATCGGCCGGGATGGCAACGCTGGCGCCTCACTCAACATGACCGAAGTGGCCAATATGTCGTTTGACGATGTCCGTCAGGCTGCGACCCAAAAATGGGAAAAGGAGCTGGGCAAGATCCGGGTCAGTGGGGATGAGGAGTACAAACAGACCTTCTATACCGCGCTCTACCACACCTATCTGGGCCAGACCATTCACTCTGATCTGGACGGACGCTACCGCCAGGTGCATCAGGGGCGCAACGCCTATCCGGATGGCAACACACCGTGGGGCGAGCAGATCGATACCCTCAAGGAGTCGGTTCGCACCGCCGATGCCAACCGGGATGGCAAAGCGGACTTTACCCGTTACGACACCTTCTCCCTGTGGGACACCTACCGTGCAGTACAACCCCTCTCGTCACTGCTGGAGCCGGATCGCCTCGCCGATGTGGTGCTCTCCATGCTCTCCTACGCCGAGGAGGAGTGGATGGACGATCTGGGCAACCTGCGCAAGGGCAGATTGCCGGAGTGGACCTTCAAGGGTAACGAGACCGGCATGATGATGGGGATGCACTCCACGCCGGTGATCCACGACGTGCTCTCCAAAGGCTCGCTGGACAGACGGATGATCGCGCTGGGCTTCAGTGATGC
The DNA here is from genome assembly GCF_040907905.1 of Aeromonas sp. s13. Taxonomy (NCBI): domain Bacteria; kingdom Pseudomonadati; phylum Pseudomonadota; class Gammaproteobacteria; order Aeromonadales; family Aeromonadaceae; genus Aeromonas; species Aeromonas sp. s13. Next base: position 111,781 of record NZ_JBFOCS010000078.1, read on the forward strand.
GGAACGTCAGGAGATCAAGGAACGACTGGTGACAGCCATGATCACCGACGCCCGCGCAGCCACCAGCCAGGGGGTTGCCTGGATCAAGGAGTACGAGCAGCAAGGCTATGTGCCGGCCCAGTTGCATGACACTCCGCCGGGCAATGACTGGGAATCGCACTCCCCCTTCAAGGATGCCTGGACCTCATCCTACTCGCTGGAGTACTCCATGAATGACTGGGCGATCGCCCAATCGATCAAGGCAGTATTTGGTGAAAGTGACCCCCGCTATCAGGAGTTTGCCGATCGATCCAAGAACTGGCAGGCGCAGTTTGACTTTGGCGGCAAGCAGTACAAGGGGTGGTTCAAGGCCCGCGACTACGCTGGCAACTTCATTGATGCCGGTTGGGTAGACCCGAAAACCGGCCGGGCAGTGGGCAAGGATTGGCGCCCCGACATGTTCAACTGGTCATTCGCCGAGTCCAACGGTTGGCAATACGCCTTCAGCGTTCAACATGACATTCATGGCCTGGTCGATCTGATGACCCGGTTCGACCAGACCCAGAATCCTCAGGCCAAACGGGGCGAACTGTTTGCCAAACGGCTGGACGAGTATTGGAGCACCTATCCGGATCGCAACGCTGGCGACAACCAGTTCCCGGTATTCAACACCGGCAACGTGGGACAGCATGTGCAGGGCAACGAGCCCGATATCCATGTGCCCTACCTCTACAACTACGTAGGACAGCCCTGGAAGGGACAGGCCGCCATCGTTGCAGCCACCAACGTCTGCTACAAGAACACCCCTGACGGCATCTGTGGCAACGATGACTTTGGCACCCTCTCTGCCTGGTTCGTGTTCCGGGCGCTGGGCTTCTTCCCGGTCAATGCCTCCTCCGGCATCTACGAGATTGGCTCCCCCATGTTCGAAACCGCCTCGCTCGATGTGGGAGCGGGCAAGCAGTTCACCGTCTCGGCCCAGAATGTCAGCCGCGACAACATCTACATCCAGTCCGCTCGCCTCAATGGCAGCGAGTTCAATCGCAGCTACCTCACCCATGAGGAAATCCTCAGTGGCGGCAAGCTTGAATTCGTGATGGGCGATAGCCCTAACCAGAATTGGGGCAGCCAGCCGGAAGATCTGCCGCCCGCGCAAGGTATCGGCACCTTCCTGCACGAAGGCAACCTGCCTGCCGGTTCCCGTTAATCACCTGTTCGGGGGAGGGTTCCCTCCCCCATCACCACTCAAAAATGGAATGACCATGTTCAAGTGCAATCTTCTTTCTTTTGCGGTGATTGCCGCGCTGACCGGTGGCATCGCCGGCTGCAACAGTGAGAGCGAGTCTACCGCTATCGAAAAACCGGTGACTCCGGTTGTAGATCTGTCGGTACTGAAATACGTTGATCCCATGATAGGCACCGCCGCATCCGGCCACACCTTCCCCGGTGCCACCCGCCCTGCCGGCATGGTGCAGCTCTCGCCGGATACCTTTATTGGCTCCAACACCGATCACGAGAGCGGACTCAACCCCTGGCACTCAGCCTCCGGCTACTGGGACTCTTCCAATTACCTCACGGGCGAGATCGTCGCAACCGATGTTCCGCTCTACGGCTTCTCCCATACCCATCTCTCCGGCACCGGCGCTACCGATCTGGGCGACATTCTGGTACTGCCCTACGCCGAGATGGCCGACGCCCAAATAAACGCCTTTGACAAAACCAATGAGCACGCCAGCGCCGGTTATTACAAAACCAGACTGAACAAGGGGGAGATTGAGGTTGAACTGACCACCACCAAACGGGTCGGTTTGCACCGTTACACCTTCGCCAAAGGAGCGGATCGGAATGTGAAATTCGATCTGGGCCACACTCTGCTCAACAACAACGGCCAATCGCTGAAAAACAAAGTCGAAGTGGTGGATGAGTACACCCTGCGTGGCCGCAAAACCTCCACTGGCTGGTTCCAGGGACAGAACCATCAGGGCCAGAACATCTTCTTCTACGCCAAATTCAACCAACCTGTGGCTAGGGCCATGCTGGGCGAGCAGGACAAGATACCGACCAGGGAGATGCGCCCCAACAGCGTCTATCAAGGGGATGACCTGACCGCCTACCTCAATTTTGGCCAGGGTGACCAACCGCTCGAGATCCGGGTCGGTATCTCGGCGGTGAGCTGGCAAGGAGCACAGAAGAATCTGGAGGCGGAAGCCCCCACCTTTGATTTTACCAAGGTGAAGTCAGACGCCGAATACGCGTGGGCCGAAAAGCTGGCAACACTCAAAACCGAAGGGGGGACGGAGACCGAGAAGACCAATTTCTACACCGCTCTCTACCACATGATGATCGCCCCTATCGAGCTCTACGATGTGGATGGCAAGTATCTTGATATGCAGGGCACCCTGCGCACCCTGCAACCTGGTGATACCCCCAACTACTCCATCTACTCGACCTGGGATACCTTCCGCGCCGTTCACCCCATGTGGACCATCATGGACCCGTCACAGGCGACTCTCTACGCCAAGGATCTGATCCGCAAATCCAACGTGGAGTTCGGCCTGCTGCCCAAGTGGGAAGGCCACGGCTCGGAAACCGGCACCATGATTGGCTACCCCTCGGCGGCCATCCTTGCCGATGCGGTGACCAAGGGGCTGATCGATGCGCAAGAGGCACTGGAAGCCTCGGTCAAATCGGCCCACTACCGGCCTGCCGATTACCCGCAGATCCATGACGACATCCTGAGCTCGCTGATGGCCGGTCAGCTCAGCTATCACGAGAAAGAGCAGTGCGTCCGTTATCCCAACTGGAACTCGGTCTCCTACTCGCTGGAGTTCTCTTTCTACGACTGGACCATCGCCGAGATGGCGAAAGCCGCGGGCGACATGACCACCTATCAGGAGTTCAAGGCACGATCCTACAACTCGCTCAAACATTGGGATCCCCAGGCTGGCAATGCCGATGGCAAAGGCTTCTTCGTACCGACCGAGCTGAAAAACGGTGACCCGTGCGCCCTGAAATACGCGCCAGCCGATTTCGATCCCTACAAGTCGGATGCCTTCTACTACACCGAGGGCAACGCCTGGCAGTGGCAGTGGTCATTTATGCAGGATCTCGACAAGCTGACCGAGATCATGGGTGGCCAGCAGGGACTGAACGACAAGCTCGACAACCTGTTCAACGCCGACCCCAACGGGGGCGAAGCACATCAGGACATGACCGGTTACATTGGGCAGTACATTCATGGCAACGAGCCCTCACACCACGTCATCTATCTCTACAATCGCACCGCCCAGCCCTGGAAAGCGCAGGAGTACCTCGACCGGGTCTATAAGGAATTCTACAAAACCACCCCGGATGGCCTGATCGGCAATGAAGACGTCGGCCAGATGTCGGCCTGGTACATCATGAGTGCCATGGGCTTCTATCAAATCTCTCCGGGCGACCCGACCTACACCATCGGTCGTCCCATCTTCGACAAGGTCACCATCAACCTGCCCGACGGTCAGTTCAGCGTGATCGCGCAGAACAACAGCCCGGACAACCTCTATGTCAAAGAGGTCACCATCAATGGCAAGCCACTCAACCAGTACAACACCTTCGCCCACAGCGAGATCCGTCCCGGTGGTGAGCTGCGTTTTGTGATGACCAACCAGCAACCGACCCCGTAACTCTACAAGCGGCAAGCCACCCGGCTTGCCGCTTGTTCATCTCCGGAATTTGAGGAACAACAATGTTCAAACCCCACAAGCTGGCCATCATGGTGACAGCCCTGCTTGGCCTCTATGGCTGCAACACAAACGATGAGACTACTGACAATGGCCGCCCCGATAATGCCCTGCAGGTGCTGCAATATGTCGATCCGCTGATCGGCACCGATGGGCTGGGCAATGTCAATCCGGCCCCTGTCATGCCGGAAGGGATGATCCAGCCGGGTCCGGACAACTGGAATCCGGCCAACTGGAATGGCAAGGGATCCCCTTCCGACTATCACCACCATCTAGCCAAGCTTTCCGGCTTCAGCAGCACCCATATCTCGGGGGCAGGCAAGGGGGATCTCAATGATTTCGCCTTCTTGCCCTTCACCGGCAACAATACCGACCCGGTCACCATCAACAAGACGAGCGAACAGTCGGAAGTAGGCTATTACAAAGCGGATCTGGTGGAGACCGGCATCAAGGCCGAACTCACTGCCACCCAGCGGGTCGCCTTCCACCGTTACAGCTATCCGGCGGGTGAAGATCGTAAAGTCCAGCTCGATCTGCAGCACGAGCTGCTGGAGCAGTATGGCAACCACTCCCGCAATATTTACTTCAAGCGGGTGAGAGACAACGCCATTGCCGGAGCCAGAACCAGCAACGAGTGGGGGCAGTGGCAGACGGTCTTTTTCTACGCCGAGTTTTCCGAGCCGTTTGTGGATCAGATCCTCTATGTCGATGGCAAATTGAGCAACGACACCGAGGTGGGGTTGGCCGATTACATCGGGTATGGCGAAACCAGACCCCGGGTACGAGATGTGGTGACCCAGCTCAACTTTGCCAAAGGGGAACGGCCCATCACCATGAAGATGGCCATCTCGGGCACCGGCATTGAGGGGGCCATGGCCAACCTGCGCGCCGATGAACATGGCTACTGCTTCGATCAGGTGGTGCAGGAGAACAAGCAGGCATGGGCGAAAGTGCTCAATAAGTTCACCCTGGAGGGTGGCAGCGATGCCGACAAGACGATGTTTTATACCTCGCTCTATCGCACCTACATCGCCCCCTTCGTCTATCAGGATGTGGATGGTCAATATCGCGGAATGGATGGCAAGGTGCATCAGGCCAAGCCGGGCTTTACCAACTATTCGGTCTACTCCATGTGGGACACCTTCCGCGCCGCCCACCCATTGAAGACCATCATCGAAAAAGAGCGATCCATCGACTATGTGCACGATCTGCTCAACAAATATAAAACCGGCGGCATCATGCCGAAGTGGGAGCTGCACTCCGACTATACCGGCGAGATGGTCGGCTACCCGGCGGTCTCCATCATCGCCGATGTCATCGTCAAATATCCGGATGCATTCACGCCAGAAGAGATAAAGCTGGCATTGCAGGCGGCCAACGTCTCCGCCAATTTTGACCTCGAGCTGACCAAAACCTGGGTGCCCTATCAGGATCCCTGGAACGGTGACAAGCGCTTCACCGTGATGACCCGTCACGGTCAGTATGTCGAGCAGCACGGCTATGTTCCGGCCAACGTCAAATACAAGCCGGAAGAGGGCGGCATGGCCCAGGACAAGTATGATGAGCTGGTCAACGAGTCCGTCTCGTACGGCGTCGAGAATGCCTACTACGACTGGTGTATCGCCCAGCTGGCTCGCCTGGCGGGCGACAAGTCTGCCGAGAACCGCTATCTGACCCGGGCCACCACCTGGCGCGCCTATTTTGACTACAACCCGGCGGAGTATGGCAAATATGGTTCGACCGGTTTTATGCGCCCCAAAAATTACGATGGCAGCTGGGTCAACAACTACCCCTCCTGTGCCATCGACAACAATGGCAACCCCGTTACACCACCACAGAACTGTGACATCAACGATCGCAACCGTTATGACATCTTCTGGCCCTATCGGGCCGAACACAGGGGACAGGACTTTACCGAAGGCAACACCTGGCAGTGGAGCTGGTTTGTTCCCCACGATATCGAGGGGCTCAAAGAGGTAATGGGTGGCGAGGAGAAATTCAGGAAGAATCTGGATGCCCTCTTCACCGCCAACTCCAATGCCGACACCTCGCAAGGGGATATGACCGGCTATATCGGGCAGTTCGTGATGGGGAACGAACCGGATCATCATGTACCCTATCTCTATAACTGGACCAAAGAGCCGTGGAAAACCCAGGAGTATGTGGATCAGGCGGTGCGCAGCTTCTTCCACCCGACCACCACCGGGCTGATTGGCAATGAGGACGTGGGGCAAATGTCCGCCTGGTACATCATGAGTGCCCTTGGCTTCTATCAGGTCACGCCGGGAGTCCCGGTCTACACCATAGGTCGGCCGCTGTTTGACAAGGTGACGATGGATATTGATGGCGGGACATTCACCGTGAACGCCGAAAACAATGGCCCCCAAAATATCTATGTGGAATCGGTCACCATCAATGGCAAACCGTTGGGGGAAAACCTGACATTCAACCACAGCGATATTCGGGCAGGTGGAGAGTTGAAATTTATCATGACGGCGCAAAAACCAACCCGCTCAGATAATAAATAACCATCATTGATTGCCAATATATGTTCAGGTCCAAAGTTTCCTTTGGGCCTCTTTTTGGTCGATTCACAAGAACACTCAAAAAATATGACGTGCTGCATCACATGATACGCGGATCACAAACAGACAGCCTTGTCACAAAAGTCTAGTGAATGACACTTTTTTACTCTGTCGATGAAACAGGATCCATGGAAATAATAGCGCTCGCCGGGATTGACAGCGCCTCTCCTTGATATTGTGCAGGCACCACTCCGGCATCAAAAAATAAATTATGACTGCTCACCCCCTACCCTATGGAGCCGTTCCATATGTTCAAGAGAAATATTCTGGCTATTACCCTGACCAGCACCCTGGCCATGTTATCCGGCTGCGATTCAGATAACAGCAGCACCGATAACGACGAGCAAAAGCCAACGCCAACCAATGTGTTGCAATACGTGAATCCATTTGTTGGCACTGGCTTTAACGGTCACACTTTTCCCGGCCCCGTGGTACCGGAAGGCATGGTGCAACTCTCGCCGGATACCGAACTGATAGGGTGGCACTCCTCCTCCGGCTATCACTTCGACAAAGACACCCTGTTCGGTTTTTCCCACACCCATCTCTCCGGCACCGGCATGGGGGGGCTCGGGGATATTCTGTTCCTACCCTTTACCGAAGATAAGGCCAAATACATCGAGCCGAACAATGATTACCGCAAGGCCATCTCGGTCAAAATGGACAAAAAATCCGAGCAGGCCGAGCCTGGCTACTATGCGGTGCGTATCGCCGAAAATGGCATCAAGGCCGAGTTGACCGCCTCCGAGCGGGTGGGCTTTCACCGCTACACCTATCCGCAGGGCCAACCACAACGACTGAAGATCGACTTGAATTCGATCCTCAACAGCGACTGGGGATCGAGTTCGCTTCGCAACAAGCTCACTGTCAGCGAAGATGGCTACACCATCACCGGCGAACGGGATGCCACCCACTTCTCAGGCTGGGCAAAAAACCAGAAGATCTTCTTCTATGCGACCTTCGACAAGAAGATCAAAGGGGTCTACCTCCTCGCCGGGGGTGTGCCGGTAGAGGGGTTGAGCGCCGAGCACAAGGCCAAATCCAACGCCGATGTCACCGCCTACGTCGAGTTTGAAGAGGGTGGTTCTGCCCAGCTCAATGCCAAAGTTGCCCTCTCGGCGGTTGATGCCACCGGCGCACGGAAAAACTACCAGGCCGAAGGGGATATTTCGTTCGACGAGGCCCGCGCCAATGCCCGCGACAAGTGGGCCAACGCCCTCAATTTCACCATCGAGGGGGGCAGCAAGGAGCAAAACGAGATCTTCTACACCGCCCTCTACCACACCAAGATCGCCCCCATCGTCCATCAGGATGTGGATGGCAACTACCGCGGCATGGGCAAAGGGGCGCAGGCCAAGGGGGAAGGCAGCTACTCGATTTACTATGGTCAGGCGAGCGAAGATCAGCCCAACTTCTCGGTCTACTCACTGTGGGACACCCAGCGGGCGCTGCACCCGCTCAAGACCATCACTGAACCCACCCGCGCCGTGCAATATGCCAAGAACCTGCTCCAGAAGTATCTGGAGAGCGGCCTGCTGCCCAAGTGGGAGCATCTGGGGGATGAGACAGGCACCATGGTGGGCTATCCGGCGGTGGTGGTAATTGCCGACGCCATCACCAAATACCCCGAGGCCTTCACCGCGCAGGAGAAAAATCTGGCACTCAAGGCCGCCATAGACTCCTCCACCTATACCAACTACCCCGTGCTGGCGACCGAGTGGGACAAGGCGGTGCTGGACAAGACCCTGACCAACCATATCGATTACATCGAGAAGAACGGCTTTGCCCCGGCAGTGCAGCGGATCGACGGTCAGCCCGTCTTCGCTGACTACACTCTCGAGTCGGTCTCCTACGGCCTGGAGAACGCCTTCTATGACTGGGCCATCACCCGGATCGCCAAGGCGGCCGGCAACCCGGCGGCCGAAGCGCGCTATCTGGCCCGTTCTAACGGCTATCAGCGCTACTTCGACCACAATGCGTCCGAATACGCCCAGTACGGGGTGACCGGTTTCATGCGTCCGGTGATGATCGATGGCTCCTTCATGACGCCGTTTGATCCCTATGGCACCGAACATGAGACCGGCAACTATACCGAGGGCAACGCCTGGCAGTGGACCTGGTTTGTGCCCCATGACATCAAGGGTCTGAAAACCGCGATGGGCGGAGAAGAGGCTTTCAAGCAGAATCTGGACGCCACCTTTGCCGCCGAGAGTCAGGGGTCGGAGACCGCTGACATGACAGGGATGATGGGTCAGGTGGCCTTCGGGAATGAACCCTCCCACCATATCCCCTACCTCTACAACTGGACATCGGAGCCCTGGAAAACTCAGGAGACGGTCGACTACATCCTCGACACCATGTACTCGAACACCCCGGCAGGCATCATAGGCAACGAGGATGTGGGCTCCATGTCTGCCTGGTATGTGATGTCAGCACTTGGCTTCTATCAGGTGAATGCGGCAGATCCCGTCTACACCATTGGCCGCCCGCTATTTGCCAAAGCGACCATCCCGGTCAAGGGGGGAACCTTCACCATCATCGCCGATAACAACAGCGCCAAGAACCGCTATGTCCAGTCGGTCACCATCAATGGCAAACCGCTCAAGGATGGTCTCTTCTTCGAGCACAAGGAGTTTGTACCGGGGGGCAACCTCCACTTCGTGATGGGCGATACCCCGCCACAAAAGTAACGATCGATAGCATTGAGGTGACATTCAGCACGCAACCCGAAAATGTCACTTTGTGATACCCGACGGCCCACGCCAGATGGATTGATAAAATCCGATCAGCGCTGGGCCATTTTATTTTCCAGTGGGAAGCCCTGGTTCAGCCATTAACCCATTTTTCTAAAATCTGCCTTAAATCGGGCAATAAACCGCAAAAAATGGCTGTAAATCCCATTACAAGGGTTTTTCTTTCATACCTTGACCGCTGTCACAGCCTGCCATTAATTAAACAAAAACAGCTATTGAGTTAAAGAACAACAATTTGCGAGCTGGATCACACCAGCAAAACAATGCAACAAAAATCCAGTTATTGCTACATTCATCGCCTGTCCAACCCTACCCTTGAGGGCAATAATGAGCCCAATTCGCAACGCATGACTTAGCCCTTACAGGGAAGGAGAGTGAGATGTTACCCACCATGACCAACGGCAGACTCATCTGCCTGGAGTTGAAGGCCACCAGCAAGGAGGCCCTGTTCGACGAGATGGCACAGATGCTGGCGCGCGATGGCGCCGTGTCTGATCAACAGCAATTCGTCAAGGATATCTGGGCCCGCGAGCAGCTGGACTGCACCGGCTTCGAGCAGGGTGTCGCTCTGCCCCACGCCAAGAGCAAGGCGGTCAGTCGTCCGGCCATTGCCATCGGTGTCAGCCGTCAGGGTATCGAATACGGCGCCGAAGATGGCAAGCCAACTCAACTGATCTTCATGATCGCCTCCCCGGATGGCGGCGCCAACCACCATATCGAAGTGCTGGCCGAACTCTCTACCCGTCTGCTGGAGCCGGGTTTTATCGAGCAGATGAAGGCGGCCACTACCGTCGAGCAAGCCCTGACCCTGCTCAAGCAAGGCCCGAAAGCGGAAAAACCAGCGCCAGCCGCCAAACCTGCTGCCACTGCGCCGGTTGAACCCGACGAGCGCACCTTCAAGGATCGCCTCAACACCATGAAGCAGCACCTGCTGTTTGGTACTTCCCACATGATCCCCTTCATCGTGGCGGGCGGTGTGCTGCTCTCCCTGTCAGTGATGATGAGCGGCAAGGGCGCCGTGCCGGAAGCGGGCTTCCTCAAAGACATGGCGACTATGGGTATCGCCGGTCTGACTCTGTTTACCGCTGTACTGGGTGGCTACATCGCCTACTCGCTGGCTGACAAGCCGGGCCTGGCTCCGGGCATGATCGGCTCCTGGATTGCCGTTCAGCACTATCAAACCGGTTTCCTCGGCGCCATTCTGGTGGGCTTTATCGCCGGTTTCGTGGTCAATCAGCTCAAACGGATCAAGCTGCCTGACTCCATGACTTCGCTTGGTTCCATCTTCATCTATCCGCTGATCGGTACCTTCCTGGTGTGTGGCATCGTGATGTGGGGGATCGGTGCCCCGATCGCCGCCATGATGGAAGGGATGAACCACTGGCTCTCCAGCATGGCGGGCTCAGGTAAAGTGATGCTGGGTGCCATTCTGGGTGGTATGACTGCCTTCGATATGGGCGGCCCGGTCAACAAGGTTGCTACCCTGTTTGCCCAGACTCAGGTCAACACCCAGCCCTGGCTGATGGGCGGCGTCGGTATCGCCATCTGTGTACCGCCGCTGGGTATGGCACTGGCGACCTTCATGTCTCCGAAGCGTTACAAGAAAGAAGAGCGTGAATCCGGCAAAGCGGCCGCCATCATGGGCATGATCGGTATCAGTGAAGGTGCCATTCCATTCGCCGCTGCTGACCCCATGCGTGTTATCCCGGCCATCGTCGCAGGCGGCATCGTCGGCAACATCACCGGCTTCATGATGCACAGTATCAACCACGCCCCCTGGGGTGGCTGGATTGTCCTGCCGGTTGTTGAAGGCAAGATGGGCTACATCCTGGGTACTATCCTCGGCGCCCTGACCACCGCCATCATTGTCAACCTGCTGAAAAAGCCGGTGAGCGAAGAAGATGACGTGACCACCACCCAAACCAGCTTCGAAGTCATTGAAGCGGAGGGGGAAGCGGACGTACTGGCCATCACTGCCTGCCCGTCTGGCGTGGCCCACACCTTCCTCGCCGCCAAGAGCCTGCAGAAGGCCGCCGCCAAGCAGGGGATCAAGATCAAGGTCGAGACCCAGGGTGCCAACGGTATCATCAACCGCATTACCGCCAAGGATGTCGCCAACGCCCGCTGCGTCATCTTCGCCCACGACGTGGCTATCAAGAACCGCGAGCGCTTCACCGATATCGAAGTCATCGATGTGAAGACCAAGGAGGCGATTCACAATCCGGAAGCACTGCTGGCCCGCACGCTGGGCAACAAGGCAAACGCCGCCTGATAGCAGTCAGACAGCTCATCACAAGGGGCCCATCGCGGGCCCCTTTTCGTTGTCTGCCGAGCAACCGGACATCATCCCACCGACCAAGCCACTGATTTAAAACATATTAACCTGTCACATCACGGATCTTGGCGAGCCGTCACAGAACGGTGACGTGTAAAAAAACAGCAATTGAAGCGCTGGTCAGATCTCATGTCAAATGGCTCCGCCTACTAAACTGGAGCATCACAAAAATGATAAAAATCAATAAACTGGTTCTGGCTGTTACCCTCACCCTCACTGCCACCCCCTTGCTGGCCGCCCATTGGGAGTGCGGTGAGCACGTGCGCTTCGGCCTGCCCTCCGAATCGGATCAGAAGCTCTGCCGTGAAGGGTATGCCGTCGGCTACAACTACGACTACAAGGTGGCGGACTGGGTCTCCTACCGAATGACAGCCCAGAGCGCACAGGGCACAGTGCCGCGCAAGGATGCCTTCGCCGAGGACAGGGAGATCCCGGTTGCCTACCGCGCCACCCTCTCCGACTACAAGGGCTCGGGCTACGATCGTGGCCATCAGGCCCCGGCGGGGGACATGAAATCGAACAAGAACACCATGAAAGAGAGCTTCCTGCTGAGCAACATGACACCGCAGATCGGGGTGCTCAACCAGAAGGCGTGGCGCGTGCTGGAGGACAAGGTGAACAAGTGGGCGGTCTCCCGCAAGGATGTGCAGGTGATCACCGGCCCCATCTTTACCGGCTCTGAAGAGTCCATCGGTCAGGGTGTGGCGATCCCGAGCGCCTACTACAAGATCGTGATGGACCCGGCCAAACTGCAGGCCATCGCCTTTATCATGCCGCAGGAAGAGGTGCCCATCAGCCAGATCGCCGACTACCGGGTCTCGGTGCGTCAGGTGGAAGAGCAGACCCAGCTCAACTTCTTCAGCGATATGCCCGAAGAGCAGCAAGAGACGCTGGAAGCCCGCGTCTCCCCGATGTGGAACTGAGCGCGAACACTCGCCAACAGATGGATTGAGACGCCATCTGTCTTGCATCGCAACAGAGGGAGGGGGAGTCACGCTCCCCCTGTCCCTTTAAGATGGCTGCTGACCCTTTGCGGCCATTTTTGCGGCCACAGGTGTGGCATCACCCGACGACCCGCCCCGACTCACAGTTTGCCACGCCGTTAGCTGCTATATTGCCCTCTCTTTGGCACTAACAGACTGAATTGACGCACATTTGCCTTATCCCATCGGCCCACAAGCCGGCGCACCACGGCGCGATTCAGCCCGAAAGAGGACCTTTTGATGAAACAGACCCTTCTTGCCCTCACCCTCGGCGGCCTGCTGGCGCTCTCGCCCCTCGCCCTGCAAGCGGCCGAGAGCTCGATGCAAATGGAGCACGACCTCAATACCCTGGTCAGCAAACGCCAGGCGGTGGACATGTTGCTCGGCGAAGCGCTGCAAATCTACAAGTCGCCAGCCAAGATCTCCCACGCCGGTTTTACCGCCAAGATGCCGAGCAATATGGAGCTGGTGACCGAGCGGCTGCTGGCCGCCTACCAGCTTGAACCCTACCGCACCGACCTGCTCATCTCGGCTGCCAACGCCCAGATCTACAACGGCAACCTGAGCCGCGCCATCACCTTGCTGGAGCAGGCGCAGGCCGTCGCCCCCGATGATCTCGACATCAACAGCTATCTCGCCATCTGGCAGCTGGTGAAGGGTAACAAGGAGGCTTCCCGCAGCTATCTGGCGAAAGTGGCGGATCGCAACAGTGGCCGGGCTGCCGATCTTGAGGAGATCATCGCCCGGGTGCAGCGGATCACCGCCGCCCCGCTGCAGACCGAACTGACCGAGGATCAGCTCAAGGCTACCCAAGAGGGCAAACGCGCCATCGTCACCCTGGGCTACGCCCTCAATCCCGACGGCAGCATGGACAAGATCCTGCTGGGCCGTCTGCAAACCACCCTTGAGCTGGCCAAGGCCGACCCGGAGGCGCTGATCATCCTGACTGGCGGCGTGCCCCAGAACCGCCAGACCGAGGGCAAGCTGATGGCCGACTGGCTGGCCAACCACGGCATCGATCGCAGCCGCCTGATTGAAGAGAACTACGCCACCAGCACGGTGGATAACGCCCTCTACAGCGCCTATGCCCTCGCCCGCCACCAGATTGACTATGCGGTGCTGGTAAGCTCCGCCAGCCATGTACGCCGCGGTCAGACGGTGCTGGAAATCGCCTGCGACCAGATTGGCCCGGCCAACATCAAGGTGGCGAGCGTCAGCTACCCCGACAAGCCGCTCGAGGAGCTGGCCACCCCGAGCGAGAGCGAGCTGCTCGGCATCTACCGCGACGCCCTGCGCACCTACGGCATGTGGAGCTACCGCTCCGCCCCGTTGATCGAGCGTTGATCGGCCATCAACACGAAAAAGAGAGGGAGGCATGATGCCTCCCTCTCTTTTGATTGGCCGATGATTGGCCAAGCCGCGCCCGTTAGCTGACGATAAAGCCCTGCGAGGGGGCCGCTTTGGGATCGTCACCGAAGCGGTTTGGCCCCTGTTGGCCGTTGCACACCATAAAGTAGATGAGCACCAGGGTGCCGATAACGGGGATAAGCCCGAGCAGCAGCCACCAAGCGCTGCGGTCGGTATCGTGCAGGCGACGGGCCGCCACCGCCAGCGATGGCAGCAGCACCGCCAGCGAATAGATGGAGCTGATCAGCTCATTGTCGCCGCCGATCAGCTTGTCCACCATGCCGAGCAGCAGCATGACGATGACGTTACACAGCACGAACATCCAGTATTCGGTGCGACGGGCCCGCCCGCTGAATACCGCATATTGCTTGAGGACCGAGATATACCAGTTCATTGCGCCTCCTGAGTGGCCTTTATGCCTATGAATAAAAAAAGAGCGTCGATAAAACAAGTAGTTAAGAGCTTAACGCGATCATCCCCCCGAGTCGACAATGATGCCCGAACGCTTCCCAAACTAATCAGCTGCGGCAATCATTGACCGACCGAGCCGGAAGACAATTCGCCCTGTAACAGGGAAAATCACCCCCATCAGCGCATCACTCTCGTCACAAGCAGGAAAATGGTGCTTAATAATCCATTAGCAATCGTATGGACTCAGCGTGAGGATAGCGGTAGATTCGGCGCCCAATCCTGAACAGGATCTGTGTCTCCCTCCCATAATGAATCCACTTATTCATTACTTCTCCTAACACAGGGATAGCCATGAGTATTACACGCAGAGATTTTCTCAACGGCGTTGCCATCACCATTGCGGCAGGCGTCGCTCCCATCAATCTGCTCAAGGCTGCCGAAGGCGGCAGCACGCTGGCGGATAAAACCCTGGCCTACCCGCCCGCCCTCACCGGGCTGCGCGGCAACCACCCGGGCTCCTTCGAACCGGCCCACAGCATCGCCCGTGACGGCAAGCAGTATGACTTTGCCAATATTCCCCTCGAGGGGGAGTACGATCTGGTGATCGTCGGCGCCGGGATCAGCGGTCTGGCCGCCGCCTGCTTCTATCAGCAACTGCTCGGCGCGGATAAGAAGATCCTGCTGCTCGACAACCACGACGACTTTGGCGGCCACGCCAAGCGCAACGAGTTCACCACCCCCGATGGCCTGCGTCTGGGTTACGGCGGCAGTGAATCCCTGCAATCACCGCGTTCGGTCTACAGCCCGGTGGCGCTCGGTCTGCTCAAGGCGCTGGAGGTCAACATCGACGAGCTGGCCGCCGGTTTCCAGCAGACCTTCTATCCGGATCTGGGGCTGAGCCGCGGCGTCTATTTCGACGAGAAGCACTTTGGCGTCAACAAGATAGTGAACGGCGATCCGGGCCACAACGTAGCGGATGACATCCCCCGCGATCGTCTGAACGGCCGGCCGCTGGCAGAATTTATCGGTGACTTCCCCCTCGATGATGCCGACAAGGCCGCCCTGTTGGCCCTGCACGAATCGAAGATCGACTACCTGAGCGGCATGACCCGCGAGCAGCAGGACGAGTGGGTGACCCGCAACAGCTACACCACCTTCCTGCGCGATAAAGTGGGCCTGAGCGAGCGGGCGATCACTTACTTCCAGCAGCGCACCAACGACTTCCAGGCGGTCGGCATCGACGCCACCGCCTGCGCCGATGCGCGCCTCTGCGCCTTGCCGGGTTTCGACGGCCTCAATCTGACGCCGCTGGATGCCGAGGAGCAGGCGGAGCTGGACGATCCCTACATCTTCCACTTCCCCGATGGCAACGCCGGTCTCACCCGCCTGATGGTGCGCAAGCTCATTCCGCAGGTGGCGCCGGGTCACACCATGCAAGATGTGGTGCTGGCCAAGTTTGACTACAGCAAGCTCGACCTGCCGGAGCACAAGGTGCAGTTGCGCCTTGGCAGCACGGCGCTGCAGGCCAAAAACGTGCGCCTCGCCGACGGCAAGCTGGCGGTGGATGTCACCTACATCAAGGAGGGGAAACTGCACCGGGTGCGGGCCAAGCAGTCGATCATGGCGGGCTACAACATGATGATCCCCTACATGGTGCCCGAGATGCCGGAGCCCCAGAAGGAGGCGCTGCGCCAGAATGCCAAGGCGCCGCTGGTCTACACCAAGGTGGTGATCAAGAACTGGCAAGCCTTCGTCAAGCTGGGGGTACACGAGGTCTACTCCCCCGCCGCACCCTACAGCCGGGTCAAGCTCGACTATCCGGTCAGCATGGGTGGCTACGAGCATCCCAAGAGCCCGGATCAGCCGATGTGCCTGCACATGGTCTATGTGCCGACCCTGCCGGGCAGCGGCCTCTCGGCACGCGAACAGTCCCGCAAGGGGCGCGCCATGATCCTCGGCATGCCGTTCGAGCAGCATGAGCAGATGATCCGCGAGCAGTTGCAGGGGATGCTGGGCAGCGCCGGTTTCAACCATGAGCAGGATATCCTCGCCATCACGGTCAACCGCTGGTCTCACGGTTACTCCTATGTCACCAACACCCTGTTTGATGACGAAGCGCAGTGCGAAAAATGGATTGAACTGGGTCGCCAGCCGATCGGCAACATCACCATCGCCAACTCGGATGCGGGCTGGAGCCCCTACGCCCACGCCGCCATCGACGAAGCGTGGCGCGCCGTCAACGAGCTGGTAGCCATGAGCAAGGGAGGTGCCCAATGAACCGCGCCCTGTCACTGACCGCCAGCGCCCTGCTGCTGGCCCTGCCCACCCTTGCCGCCAACGCAGCCCCCGCCATGTCGGCAGGCGAATACGTGGCCAAGCTGGGCGATTGCGCCGCCTGCCACACCAGCGAAACCAGCAAGCCGCTGGCGGGCGGCAAAGGGTTCCCGACCCCCATCGGCACCGTATTTGCCACCAACATCACCCCCGACAAGACCCACGGTATCGGCAACTACAGCCTGCCGGAGTTCATCAAGGTGATGCGTGAAGGGGTGGCCCGCGATGGTCATCGCCTCTATCCGGCCATGCCCTACACCGCCTATGCCAAGATGAGCGATAAGGATCTCGAAGATCTCTATCACTATCTGATGAAGGAGGTGCAGCCGCTGGCCATCGCCAACAGGGAGAGCGACATCCCCTGGCCCCTCAACATGCGCTGGCCGCTGATGGGCTGGAACTGGATCTACCACGATGACAGCCGCTTCACCCCGGTGGCGGGCAAGAGCGAAGAATGGAACCGCGGCGCCTATCTGGTGCAGGGTGCCGGCCACTGCGGCAGCTGCCACACTCCGCGCGGGCTCGGCATGCAGGAGAAAGCGCTGACCGAGGCGGATCCCGTCTACCTGAGCGGTGCTGCGCTGGATGGCTGGTATGCCCCCGACATTCGCGGCAGCCGTTACAGCAAGCAGGCGCTGATCGACCTGCTGAAAACCGGCCGCAGCCAGCATGAAGCGGTCGCGGGCCCCATGGGGGAAGTGATCACTCACAGCAGCCAGTATTTCAGCAACGCCGATCTGGCCAGCATCGCCACCTATCTGACCGATCTGAAAGATGAACCGGTGGCGGAGAAAGGGGCCCGCGCCTACGCCAGTGCCAGCGGCAAGGCGGACTACGCCATGTACTGCTCCACCTGTCACGGGGTCAACGGCCAGGGCAATGACCACGTCATCCCCTCGCTGGTCAACAACCGCACCGTGCTGGCGAGCGATCCGTCGAGCCTGATCAATGTGCTGCTGCACGGCGCCGAAACACCGGTCACCCACGGCCATCTGGGTTACCACATGCCGGGCTATGGCTGGACCATGGATGACGAGCGGCTCGCCGAGCTGGTCAACACCCTGCGCGCCTCCTGGGGCAATGAAGGCACCGCCGTCAAGGCGGCGGCGGTCAAGACCCAGCGCGAGCTGCACGGCAAGGAGTAAGGGCTGTCAGCTCTCTCTTGGCCAAGTGCCATAAAAACGGGCCTCCACTGGAGGCCCGTTTGCTATTGATGAACCACGTTCCGGTGCTTATCCCTTGCGGGATTTTGGCCCCGGCAGTGGCGCCGTTGGCTGGCGGTAATCGCCATAGGGGAAGATATTGCGAAAACGCTGGGCCACCGGCTCGGGGATGGAGCGGGAGAAGATCAGCTTTACACCATCGCCATCACGCTGCCCCACAATGCGCCCACGCACCGTATCGTGGCGCAGGATCTGCTTGGCATGCTCAATAAAGGCGGGCGACACCTTGCCCTGCTTGACCACTACCCTGCCGGGAGCAATGCGGATTTCGAACAGGGCACCACGCCCCAGCTTCATCAACCACCAGATCAGCGCAATCGCCACTATCAAGGAAATCCAGGCCATCTTCATCCCTCCCAAGCTCTTGATATAAGGCAGTATAAGCGGCCGTGCGCTCCGATTGTTTGGCGCCGATCACAGCCCCCGCGTCAGCGCAATAGCGCCCCTTTGCTCAGCAATCCTTGCCCCAGCCCACCAGCGTCTCGCGATAGAGCGCCAGCAAGGCTTCATCGCGCACCGCCACCCCGACCTGCTGCGGACGATAGGCTGCCCAATCATCGTGGGAGTGGCGTTTGCCATCGAACTTTTGCAGGGTGTGGCCGATGGCCGGGCCGCTGGTGATGACCCGCACCGGCCCCTCGCGCAGGGTAAAGAGGGTCGGGTCAATGACATAGGCGATGGCGGACGGATCGTGAACGTGGCAACCAGAGAGCCCCAGCTTCTCGGAGTAGAAGCGCAGATAGAAGCGGCTCACATCCCACAGGAAGCGGCCCGGCTCCCCCGCCTTGTCCCTGAGCTCATCCAGATAGGCGCTGCTGAAGAAGCTCTGCTGGGTCACGTCCAGCCCGATGATCACCACAGGCCAGTCGGCGGTAAAGACCCGGTCGGCGGCATCGGGATCGTCGTGGATATTGGCTTCGGCATAGGGGGTGACGTTGCCGCGATGGCCGTTGACGCCAAAGGCGCCCCCCATCACCACCACCTGTTTCACCAGCGAGACAATCTCGGGCGCCTGTTGCAGCGCCAGCGCCAGATTGGTGAGCGGGCCGATAGTGACGAGGGTGATCTCCCCCGGCGCGGCTTTCACCGCCTCGACAATATATTGCCAAGCGGGGCGAGGATCCGGAGCGATAGTCACCTCCCCCGCCTCCATATCGCCAAAGCCGCTCGGGCCGTGGACTATGGTGGTGGGGCCAACCGGCTCGCGCAGCAGCGGGGCGGCAGCACCTTTGGCCACATCCGCCTTCATGCCGTACTTCTGCTTGAGCCAGAGGGCGTTGCGGGTGCCATTGTCGATAGTGGCGTTACCAAAAACAGTGGTGATGGCAAGCAAGTCGATGGCGGGGTGGGCCTCGGCAAACAGGATGGCCATGGCATCGTCGATACCCGGATCGGTATCCAGAATGATTTTATGGGTCATGAGAAATTCCTACGGTGACAAACCCTGCGACAAAAGGGAGAGTCTACCCGGCTGACGGTCTCGTATCCCGGCATGGGATCACAGACCGGGCCTTTGCTCCCGGCAGCGGGGGCGCTGCTGGCGACAATCTGCACAAAAAACGGCGCGGCCCTGTTGCCAGCGCCGCGCTCTTTATCGTTGTTCGTTATCTGCTGTCTGGCACCGATCTGCCTGACTACGCCCCTCAGTGCTTGCGGTGCCAGCGCGGTGAGGTCGCCTTCTCCCCCCAGGGGGTGACGCAGGGGAGCAGCGCCCCTTCAATCACCATCTCGCTGCCCGCCAGCGCTTCGGCGATCTTCTGGTGCAGCACCCGCAGTACCTTGCCCTCGTGCTCGGCCAGAGAGTGGCCCGCGGCAAAGAATTCCGGCTGATATTGCAGTGCCAGCTTCTGGGCGAATTCGTAGGTGTTGAAGCAATCCGGCATCCGCTCAACCACATCTTCAAGCCGGGCCAACAAGCTGTTCAGTTCCCTGGTCATAGTGCTCTCTCCGTGTAGGTTAATAGCCAAAAACTACCCCTTATTGGATAAGTCACCAACGAGCAAACCACAAAAGTGTGGGGAGACACACAGTTCTCTCTTGCGTCTGGCTCGCGATGAACGGCAGACAGCTTGCCAGCTTTACATTCCGGTAACAAACAGCTAGATTTAGACCGACTAATCAGTCGGTCATTTTTCATGCGGAGAACAACATGGGTGCGGCGCAGCTTCAACACACTCCTGAGGATATCCTCGCCATCAAATTGTCCCTGCCGGATCAGCTGGCGCGGCTCAAGCGGGCGAGTCTGGCTCACCCCATGCCTACCCTGGCCGAGCGCCGGGCGCAGCTGACCAAACTCAAACAGGCGTTGCTCGCCCACAAGGGACAGCTGTGCAAGGCGCTGGCGGCAGATTATGGTCAGCGCAGCCACTACGACAGCCTGATCGCCGATGTGCTGCCCTGCATCATGCAGATCAACTACACCCAGAAGCGGCTCAAACGCTGGATGCTGCCCCACCGCCGTCACACCGGCCTGCTGCTGGCCCCCGCCAAAGTGGAGGTGCACTTCCAGCCGCTCGGGGTGGTCGGCATTATCGTGCCGTGGAACTTTCCGGTGATGCTGAGCCTTGGCCCCCTCATCACCGCCATCGCGGCGGGCAACCGGGCGATGCTGAAACTCTCCGAGTTCACTCCCCATACCAATGCCGTGCTGCGCACCATGCTCACCAGCGTATTTGACGAAAACGAGATCGCCATCATCGAGGGGGATGCCCAGATGGCGGCGGCGTTCAGCTCACTGCCGTTCGATCACCTGCTCTTTACCGGCTCCACCATGGTAGGCAAGCTGGTGATGGCCGCCGCCGCGCCCCAGCTCACCCCCCTCACCCTTGAGCTGGGTGGCAAGAGCCCTTGTCTCATCGCCCCCGACATGCCGGTCGCCACCGCGGTCGAGCGGATGATCTTCGGCAAGAGCCTCAACGCCGGGCAGATCTGCGTCGCCCCCGACTATGTGCTGCTGCCCCGCAGCGAGGTGGATAACTTTATCGCCGCCTATCGCCGCCACTTCAGCAAGCTCTACCCGCAGGGGCTCAATAGTGCCGACTACGGCGCCATCATCAACGACCGCCAGTATCAACGTCTCGTCAGCTGGCTCGATGAAGCCGAGCAGGCGGGTGCCCAGCTCCACCCCTGTGGCAGCCCGGCCCGCGATGACCAGCGTCGCCTGCTGGTGCCACACCTGCTTACCGGGGTACCAAGTCAGTGTCAGGTGATGCAGCAGGAGATCTTCGGCCCGCTGCTGCCGCTCATCCCCTACGACACCCTGGAGGATGCACTCGCCTATGTGGCCGAGCGGCCCCGCCCGCTGGCCCTCTATCTGATGAGCTTCGACCCCGAGCTGCAGGCGCGGGTGACCCGGGAGACCCACTCCGGCGGCATGGCGATCAACGAGAGCCTGTTTCAGGTGGCGGCCGACGATGTGCCGTTTGGCGGCATCGGCGCCTCCGGCATGGGCCACTACCACGGCCACGAGGGGTTTCTTACCTTCTCCAAGGCGAAAACCGTGCTGACCCGCGGCAAGTTCACCACCGGCTCCCTGATCCATCCGCCCTACCACAGCTGGATCCAGAAGCTGATGATGGCCTTCTTCCTGCGCTGATGGAGATGACCATGCACCAGGCTATCCCGCAGCCACAAACCATGACCGACAAGCGCCGCCAGATCCTGGATGCCGCCCTCGCCCTCTGCGCCGAAGATGGCCTGCAGGGGGCAGCCACCGCCCGTATCGCCAAGGCGGCCGGGGTAGCCAACGGTACTCTGTTCCACCACTTTCCGAGCAAGGAGGCGCTGATCCTCGCCCTCTATCAGGATGTAAAGACCCGGATGGGGAGCGCCATCCATGAAGCAGATCCGACCCTGCCGCTGTACGACCAGACCCGCCACTACTGGCAGCTGGCGATGGGGTGGATGCTCGCGCATCCCAATGAGCTCAAATTCGTGCTGGGCTTCTTTCACTCTCCGCTGCTGGCCAGACCGGCCCGCAGCCAGATCCTGAACGATGCCCTGCGCTTTCTGCCTGCCCTGCTGGCAAAGGGGCAGGCCAGCGGCGAGCTGATGCAGGCCCCCGCGCCACTGTTGCTGGAGGTGTGTCAGGGCCAGTTCCTCGCCTGCGCATCACTGTTTGTCGATCAACCGGAGCTGGGACAGGACGACTACTGGCAAGCCAGTGCGTTCGCTCTCTTCTGGTCAGCCATCTCAGGAGCCAATCCTCATGCAAACACGGATGTTTGAACCTGCGGCAGCCCTTGGCCGCCGCCTCTGGATCACCACTCTGCTCTGGGTGGTGGGTCGCACCCTCTGCCGCGCCGCCCGCACCGACGAGGCAGTGCGCCGTGAATTGGCGCCGTTGCCGGACGGGCTGGCAATCCGCCTCGAAGTGGGCGGCATCGGCTACGCCATGAACATGCACAAGCAGGGTGGCCGCTGGTATCCCGGCGCGCCAGTCGCCCCTCATGCCACCATCCATCCGCTACGGGTGCGCTTCAAGCATCCCAATATCGCCTTTCGCGCCCTGAGTTTTCGGCTCGGGGTCAATCAGGCATTTGGCGAAAACCGGCTGCTGGTGGAGGGAGATCTGACCGTTGCCATGCATCTGGTGCGGGGGCTTGAGCAGTTGCAGTCCCTGATCCTGCCCGCCTTTATCGCGCGGCCGTTGCTGCGCCACTATCCCGCCCCGACCAACAAGATCGGCCGGGCCTGCAACATCTATCTGGGTCTGGTGACCGGCTAACGCGCAAGGAGCCTTGAAATGAGCCGCTATTACGATTTCTTCTGCCCGGTCAAACTGCTGGCCGGTGAACAGGCGCTGGAGCAACTGGCCAGCGAGCTGGCCAGCCTCGGGGCCTGTCGCCCGCTGCTGCTGACCGACAAGGGGGTCAATGCCACCGGCCTTGCCACCCTGCTGGCCAATGTGCTGGCCGAAGGGGAGCTGCCGGTCGCCGCCATCTGGGACGAGATCCCGGCCGACTCTTCCACCGCCGTGGTGGAGCGGATCGCCAAACGCTATCGCGAGCTCGACTGCGACAGTCTGGTGGCGCTGGGGGGCGGCTCGGTCATCGACACCGCCAAGGCAGTCAACATTCTCACTTCCATGGGGGGGGATCATCTGCTCGACTACTCGGGCGCCGGTTGCCTGACCCGTCCCCTCAAGCCGCTGGCGGTGGTGCCCACCACGGCGGGCACAGGCTCAGAAGTGACATTGGTTGCAGTGATCAAGGATGAGGCGAGCGGGCGCAAGGTGCCCTTCACCTCCCCCTTCCTGCTGCCCCAGCTGGCGGTGCTCGACCCGCGCCTGACCCAGGGGCTGCCCCTCAATATCACTGCCGCCACCGCCATGGACGCCATGACCCACGCCATCGAGGCCTTTATCGGTACCGCCAAGAACCCGGTGAGCGATGCACTGGCCCTGATGGCAGTGGAGAAGATCGCCAGCGCCCTGCCGCAAATCATCCACGACCCGCAAAACAAACAGCTGCGACTGCAACTGGCGGAAGGCTCAACGCTGGCTGGCATGGCTTTTTCCAACTCCATGGTGGGGCTGGTGCACGCCCTCGGCCACAGTCTGGGAGCCCGCTGCCATCTGCCCCACGGGCTGTGCATGAACCTCTTTTTGCCGACCGTTCTCGACTACAACCGCCCCGAGGTGGATAGCGAGCTGGCCCGGCTGCTGTTGCCGCTGGTGGGGGCTGAGCGCTTTGCCGCCACCCCGGCCCATCAGCGGGCGGAGGCGACCATCACAGCCATTCGCACCCTGCGCGACACCTTGTGGCAAGCGGTCAAGCTGCCGCGCACCATGAGCGAGGCTGGGGTAAGCGATCGCTCACTACTGACCGAGATCCGCGATCTGGCGATCAACGACGGTGCCCTGCTGTTCAATCGCAAGGACGCCAACCGTGAGCAGTTACTCACCCTGCTGGAGCGAGCCTGGGCCTAGTGGCTAATCGGCTACAACCTCACAAATAAACTGGAATGGCGCATCAGGATGGTGCGCCAACAATGAAAAGAGTTGATCAAAATCATCTTGGTTCTTTTTGCTCGCTCGGTTGTGGCTATACCAAATAGCCCCCGTATCCCCCATCCACATTGAGATTCTCTTGGCCAACAACAGCCGAATTTTTCTATTTTTACCTGCTGTTTCAAACTGAGCCTTGAGTTCAGGGCATGATGCATCGGAAATCGCAATCTGCCGCTGATCCGGGCTGTTCTGACTTTGAGCCAACACCTTCCGGGTAACTTTCAACATTACCGTGTCCATTCTTACCTCTTCCGAACTTGCTGATTATCGCCACATCGATTCGTGCCAAGATAAAAGTCAGAGAGCAAGAGCTGGCTCAATAATCCTGATAACAATCGATACATCATCCACTATCTGTTCTATACCTTGGCTAACAGTTATGTTGTGCCGAGAGACCCAACTTTATGCCAGAGGTGCCCACCATGAGCGACATCATCCATCAGGCCAACCAGCAGCAGTTCATCTGTATGGTGGAGGGGAAAGAGTCGAGACTGCGCTACCGACGGCTCGATGCCAAGACCATCGACGCCTACAGCACCTTCGTGCCCCCCGAGCTGCGGGTGCAGGGGATTGCCGATCAGCTGGCGCGCGCCTTCTTCAACTGGACTCAGGCGGAGGGGCTCACTATAGTGCCGAGCTGCCGCTACATTGATGTCTGGTTACGCCGCAATGCCAACAACTGAACCTCTGAACACCGTCCTAGAACAGCAATTCCAAGCCAAAACAGAAGCCCTGCTGCGGGCCGATCCGCAACGGATGGCCTGCCTGCAAGCCGCGGCCGAGTTCAATCTGCCCGACTGGGCGCTGGGGGCCGGTTTTATCCGCAACCTCATCTGGGATCACCTGCACCACAAGGTGGTGCCCACCCCGCTCAACGATATCGACCTTATCTATCTCGATAAAACCGATCCGCAAGGGCTGGCCGAGGCAGAGCACGAAGCTTGGCTCGCCAAACGCCTGCCCGGCCAGCAGTGGGAGGTGCGCAATCAGGCCCGCATGCACACGCGGCAGCTGGTGGCGCCGTTTGCCAGCAGCCTTGAGGCGCTCAGCCACTGGGTCGAAGTGCCCACCTGCATCGGCGTGCGCCTGAATCAGGATGGCGAGTTCGAGTGGCTCGCCCCCTACGGCTTTGCCATCAACTGGTCGCTGCAAGTGAGTGCCAACCCCAGATGTCGCCAGGACAAACAGATTTTTACCCAGCGCATCAAGGAGAAACGCTGGCAGGCTATCTGGCCTGACCTTCAGGTAAACTGGCCATAACCTGATTGCAATCTTTCGATAACCTTGGGCACACTAGGGGAAAAGCTGGTTGTAACTCAATGGGTTAAATAATGCGCGACTTCTTCTCTCTCGAACGCTGGCTACCGGGCCTCGCCGCCCTGCTGCATTACCAGCGCGCCTGGTTGATGCCAGATCTTCGCGCCGGACTCTCGGTGGCGGCAGTGGCGCTGCCCGTCGCCATCGCCTATGCCGAGCTTGCCGGGGTGGGTGCCATCGTCGGCCTCTACTCCTGCATCCTGCCCATGCTGGTCTATGCCCTATTCGGCACCTCCCGTCAGCTGATCGTCGGCCCCGATGCCGCCACCTGCGCGGTCATCGCCGCCGTGGTAACGCCGCTGGCCGCAGGCGACCCGACCCGCCACTGGCAACTGGTGATGACCATGACCGCCATGACCGGCTTCTGGTGCCTGATTGCCAGCCGCTTCAAGCTGGGAGTGCTGGCGGACTTTCTCTCCCGCCCCATCCTGATGGGGTTGCTCAATGGTGTGGCTATCACCATCATGGTGGGCCAGCTCTCCAAGATCTTCGGCTTCACCTTCAGCGAACGTTACCTCATCGAGCGGATCGCCAGCGGGGCCACCTATATCACCCAGACCCATCTGCCGACCCTGGCCATGAGTCTGGTAGCCCTGCTCACCCTGCTGCTGGCCAAGCGCTACAAACCGGCATGGCCCTCCTCCATGGTGGCCATGGTGGTGACCGCTGCGCTGGTGTGGGGCTTTAATCTCGGCCAGTTTGATATCGCCACCCTGGGGGCGGTGGGTTCCGGCCTGCCCGCGTTCCAGATGCCGGAATTTCCCCCCGGCCTGATGCGGGAGCTGGTGCTGCCCGCCCTTAACCTGGCCATGGTGAGCTTCGTCTCCATGATGCTGACCGCTCGCAGCTTTGCCGCCAAAAACGGTTACGAAATCGACGCAGACAAAGAGTTTCGGGCCCTCGGTATGGCGAACCTCGCCTCCGCGGTCTCCCAGGGTTTTGCCATCAGCGGCGCGGATTCACGCACCGCGGTCAACGACGCCAACGGCGGCAAGAGCCAGCTGGTCTCTATCATCGCTGCGACGGTGATCGCCCTCATCACCTTCTATCTGACGGCGCCGCTCAAATATATTCCCACCGCCGCCCTCGGGGTGGTACTGGTGATGGCCTCCCTGTCGCTCACCGATTTTCGTGGCCTCTGGGCCCTGCGCCACTCCGATCGCTCCGCCTTCTGGCTGGCGCTGGTCACCTTTATCAGCGTGCTCACCATGGGAGTGATCCCCGGGATCACCCTTGCCGTGTTGCTGGGGCTGTTCCAGTTCCTGCGCAATGTGATGCGCCCCACCGATCAACTGCTCGGCATGGATGACGAAGGGGTAGTGCGTACCCTGGGGGACAACGAACAGGCCAAAGCGATCCCGGGTATTCTGGTCTATCGCTTCAACTCACCGCTGACCTACTTCAATGCCCCCTATTTCAAGCGCCGGGTGCTGGCCCTGCTAGTGCAGGATCCCCGAGCCCCCAAGTGTCTGGTGATCGATGCGGTCGCCTGCTTCACCCATCAGGACATCAGCGTGATGAGCATGGTGGGAGAGCTGCACAAAGAGCTGAAACGGCGCGGCATCCATATGGTGATGGCGGGTCGCCACGGCCAGATGACCCACTGGCTAAAGCAGGCGGGCGTGCGGGTGGACGATGAAGGGATCATCCTCTGCCCCGACATGTATCAGGCTCTGCGCCTGACCCGCTGCTACCGCGAGCCGGTGTTCAAGGATGATGCGGTGGTGGAGAGCACCACTGATGCCATCCGCTCCAACTGGCCGCAGGATGATACCCTGCCCGACTCGGCGCGCCTCACCCTGCCAAGCGAACAGGAGGCGGGCGCCACGCCAGCCTGATCCCCTGGCCGATGCAATCCTGCACAAGGATTGCACCGGCCTTGGCCTTGGTGTTAAATGCGCCCCCAGAGGGCACTCCCCCGTGCCCTCCCAGCTGTTGGACATGCCATGCAATCTCAATCCCACGCAGGCCCGGGTACCCTCTTTGCGCTGACCTGGCCGCTCTTTATCGATCTCGCCCTGCACTTTCTGACCGGTGCCCTCAACACCTTCATGGTGGGTCACGTCTCCTATCAGGGAGTGGCCGCGCTGGCGGTCGGCAATCAGGTGTTCGATCTCGCCATCACATTGTTCAGCTTCGTCAGTATCGGTACCAGCGTGGTGATCACCCAGTATCTGGGGGCCGGCGATCGGGAGAAGAGTCGGGTGGTGATCCACACCGCCATCGGCTTCAACCTGCTGATCGGTCTGGTAGCGGCCATTGGCGTGATGGCGGGGGCCAGCACCATGCTGGCGCTGATGAACCTGCCTGCCAACCTGATGAGCGACGGGACGCTTTACTTGCAGATCATCGGTCTCTGCCTGTTACCGGAGGCCGCGGCCCTCTGTCTGGCGGCGACCCTGCGCGCCCATGGCCACACCCGTCAGGCGATGTATGTGACCCTGATCGTCAACCTCATCACCTTCGTTGGCAACCTGCTGCTGCTCTACGGCTGGTTCGGCTTGCCCCAGCTGGGGGTCGCCGGTGTCGCCATCAGCACGGTCGCGGGGCGACTGGTGGGTGTAGTGCTGCTGGTGTGGCTGGTGGCCCGCAAGACCGGCATTCGACTGGTGGTGCGCGATATCGTCCACCCCAGCCGGGAGATGCTGGGCAAGGTGCTCCATATCGGCCTGCCGGCGGCAGGAGAGAACCTCTCCTGGATGCTGCAGTTTATGGTGGTGACAGCCTTTGTCGGACTGCTGGGTGACAAGGCGCTGGCGACCCAGTCTTACTTCTTTCAGATCTGCCTGTTTATCCTGCTGTTTGGCCTCTCCATCGGCCTTGGCAACGAGATCATCATCGGCCATCTGGCGGGAGCAAGACAGTTCGATCGCGCCTATCAGCAGCTGCTCAAGAGCCTCAAGCTGGGGTTGGCAGTTACCTGCGTCATCGCCGTGGCGGCGGCCCTCAATGGCCGTACCATCATCAGCCTCTTTACCGATGATGCCGACATCATCACTCAGGTGGCGCAACTGTTTCTTATCAGCCTTATCCTCGAACCCGGCCGCACCTTCAATCTGGTGGTGATCAACGCCCTGCGGGCCACCGGGGATGCCCGTTTCCCCCTCTACATGGCGTTGCTATCCATGTGGGGAATTGCCGTGCCACTCTCCTATTTCCTCGGTATCATGCAGGGTTATGGACTGGTCGGTATCTGGCTGGCGCTGGCCTGCGACGAGTGGGTGCGCGGTCTGGCCATGTTCTGGCGCTGGCGCAGTCGTCGCTGGCAAAACAAAATTCTTGTTGAAACAAAAGCGGAATCACAATGAAGAAGATAGGACTCTTGCTGGCTGCCATCCTGCTCAGCCCCCTGGCCATGGCGCAAACTGCCCCTGCCGCTCCCAAGGCTCAAGCCACCCAGACCTGGTATGTGGCCCCCATCGCCATCGATGAAACCAGCGATGCCCAGAAGGCGCTGACCAAGGACTTCATGGCCCAGATGATCAAGACCATCAAGATCAACGAGTACCAAACCGGCAAGGCGGTAGGCAACACCAAAAAGCCCAAGTGGCTGATCCGCACCAAGCTGATCCCCGCCAGCAACGAGCCGCTGGTCGGCAAGAAGCACCCCCAGGGTCTTACCTACGGCAAGGGCAATCCGACCCAGGAGATCGTCGGCGAGCTGTTGATGAACGGCACCCTGGTGGCCCACATCGGCCAGGGCTGGCGCGAGCCTATCGTCCCGGGCACGCCGGTGGCCGAAAAGCTCTCCATCGCCAACTATCGCTACGCCATCGGGGATCAGGCCAAGTCGGCGGATCTGGAAGAGCTGGCGGCCCAGATTGGCTTTGAAGCGGGCAAGGTGATCCATCGCGACGGCAAGCCGCTGCCCGAGAAGAAAAAGAAAAAAGAGCAGGCGGACGAAGAGAAAGAGTAACGTTGCCTGCATCCATAAAAGGGGCCACTCGGCCCCTTTTTTGATCCTGCACCCTCACGCCAACACTGCCCCTGTTGTGACTTGCCGCACAGTTTGGCTCACCATTCAGATTGACAAATCACTTATCTTGTTTTGATTCAACAAGTTATAAATATCCCGCCGAATACCCCAAATCATTGCCCCCAAATCCGATCAGGATCACATTTATCCCCGGCACTAAGGGGTAGCTTTGGTCTTACAGGCACAATCAAACGAAACCAAGGAGGCTCCATTACATGTTCCCAGAGTACAGAGAACTTATCTCGAAACTGAAGAGCAGTGATGTCCATTTCCAGAAGAAGTTTGACTTGCACAACGACCTGGATGCGGAGATTAGAAAGTTGGAAAAGCATCACGCCAGCGACTATAGCGCCGAGGTGAGAGATCTGAAAAAACAGAAACTCAAACTGAAAGAGGAGATATACGACATCCTCAAACAACATCCACAATAGATGCCTCGAAGAATATGCGGATAAGCAATTTATCCCCCAGCCCGGCCCACGCGCCGGGCTTTTTGTTGTTTCAGTCAATTAGTTGACACCCGAGCCTACCGATCTTGCCGGTAGTTTGTTACATTTTTCCCTTGGAATTCAGGGAATAACGGTGATGATAACATGAGCAGAAAACGATCTTTTTATCATCTCTTGCTGCTTTGCCTGTTCGCATTGAGCCATCCCCTGCAGGCTCAGGAGCCTGAACTGGAGCTGTGGCACTCCCAGCAAGCCGGTTACGTGATCGACGACGTGATCGCCCGCTTCAATCAGGAGGGGAACCACAGAGTACGGGTCACCCAGATTGAGCCGGGCAAGATCAAGGCGGATCTCCTGCTGGCGGCTCAAGCCAGGGGGCAGCCCGATCTGATGCTGATCCCCTCCGATTTTATCGGCCTCTATCGCCAGATGACCCTCGCTCCCCTCCCGGCCGAGTGGTTTTCCCCTGCGCTGATGGCCAGCGCCTTGCGTTATGTCACCCTGGATCGGCAACGCTGGGGCATGCCCATGATGCAGGGCAACCATCTGATGCTGTTTTACAACAAGGCGCTGGTCTCGACTCCGGTGACCCAATGGCAGCAACTGACTGCTATCACCCCGGCCCTCAAGGCCAAGGGGGTCTACCCCGTCAGCTGGCCCTATCACGACATGTACTACTTCGCCGCCTTTTTACACACCTTTGGCGGCTCGCCGGTGACCGAAGGGCACATCACCCTCGACAGCCCGGCCATGGTGCAGGCGCTGGAGGCCTACCGCACCGTCGCCAGCGAACAGTGGGTCGATCCCGAGTGCGACTATGACACCGCCCTCGCCCGCTTCAATGAGGGCAAGAGCGCCTACCTCATCAATGGGGACTGGGCGTTCAATGATCTGGTGAAGAACATGGGGGATAAGCTGGGCGTCGCCCTGCTGCCCCGCTGGCAAAGCCATCCCATGCACTCCATGAGCGGCGCCTACGTGTTGGGAGCCTCCCGCTGGGCGATGGACGATGAGGATCGGCAACCCGTCATCAAGGCACTGATGGCCTTTATCCAGCGTCAGGATATTCAGCAGTTCATCTATCATCAGGGGGCGCTGCTGCCGGTCAATCAGCAGGCTTTTACCGCCATCAGCCGCCGTCCCACGCCTCAGGAAAAAGTACTGCTGGAACAGTTCACCCTCAGTACCCCCATGCCCTCCGACAGCGCCATGTCCATCGCCTGGCAAGCGATGGAGAAAGGGTTCGAGCGATTTAAAGAGGGGATCAGTGCTGCCGACACCGCCCGCTATATGCAGCAGCTGGCCGATCAGCAGTACCGGCAGGTCAAAACACCATGAAACATCGCACCTTTCGGCTCGGCCCGACCCTCATCATCATCCTGTTCACCGTCGCCTTGCTGCCGGCACTGCTGGCCAGCACTGTGCTGCTGATCCGCCAGCACCAGATCATCGCCCAGAGCGAGCAGTCACAGCTGGAGCGGGCCCTCACCAGCATGACCCGCGAGGCCCGCTTTCGCAGCGAACTGATCGGCACCCAGCTCAATCAGCTCAGCCAGGATCGGGTGCTCCATCAGGCCCTCGACAACTTTCTCTTCTCCAGCCATGCCCGGCTGGCGCTGGCCACCTTTGTCAAATCCAACAGCCTGCTCACCTCGGCCTACCTCATCGATGACAAGGGGTTGGTGGTGGAGTACATCAATGGCCAGGCCTCCCACCTCGAATCGAGCAACCTGATGCCGCAGCTGATGGCCTGGGGCAAGACGCGCGAGGCAAAACAGGGCAAGCATCTGCTGCTGCCCGTCGATGATCCCGTGCTGGTCGACGACATGGAGCAAAACCGCAGCGGCGGGCTGGCGCTGGTAGCCCCCATCTATCGCAACCACCAGCGCGCTGGGGTGATGCAAACCCCTTCCGGCTTCGTGATGGCCATTCTCCCCTGGCGGCAGATGGCCCAGTTGCTGGAACCCTATCTCAAGGGGAGCGAATATCTGGTGATCTCCCAGGGCGAGAACCGTCTTTATGAAGGGGCTCACCAGAGCGCCAACGCCATGGATGACAGGGATCCAAGCAAGATGGCGCAGCCCCTGGCCATTGGCTGGCCCCAACTGGAGCAGGAGATCACCCCCACCATCACCCTCTACAGCTACAGCAATGACAGGGTCAGCGAGCTCAACAAATCCCAACAGCTGCTGACCGTCAGCATCGCCGTCATGTTGCTGCTGGTAGCCATCGGCTGCGTCTGGCTCACCCGCTGGCTCACCCGACCGCTGCGCTCGCTGGCCGCGCTGGTGCGCAGCTATGGCAAGGGCAATTACCAGCAACGGCAGGCGCCGCTGCGCTTTGTGGAGTACGACGAGGTGCGCCAGCTGCTGCAAGAGATGGCCAGCACCATCTCGGATCAGGTGCGGGCGCTCTATCAGCAAAATGAACAGCTGCAGCAGGCCAATAGCGAGAAAGAGGCCTTCAACCAGCGGCTGCTCGGCTTCAACGACGAACTGGAACAAGAGGTCGCCTCGCAAACGACCGCCCTGCGCTCGGCCCTGAGCCGGGAGGAGCGTAGCCGCCATATCCTGCAATCCTGGCTGCAGTTCGGTCTGCACCAGCAGCTGGATATCGATATTGCCGAGCTGGCCAGCTCTGCCCTGCTGCAACTCTCGCAGCTCTATCCCGGCCACCGCTGGGGGCTGGTGATCCGCCGCGATGGCCAGCCCCACTACTCCCTGACCCAGGGGGTCGATGCCCCCTTGCGGGATGCCTTGCAGGAGAAACTGGCTCAACTGATGGATGAGGAGGTTAAACACTCCGAATGCCAGTGGGATGACGCTCTCTGGAAGATCATGACTCTGCCCGGTAGCCAAAGTGGCGTGCTGTTTGGTTATCTGATGGTGAGCGCAGAAGGGCTGGAGTCCGAAGACAGGGCCATCTTGCGGCTGTTTGCCAAGCAGTTGGCGGTGGGCATCGAGGGGCGCCTCTTCACCGACGAGCTGGCGCGGGTCGCCCGCACTGACAACCTCACCGGGCTGCCCAACCGGCAGGCGTTCGAAGAGGCCTTCCACCACTATCAAGCAGTGCTGGCGCGCCATCCGGAGCGTCACCTCGCCCTCTTCATGCTCGATCTCAACGGCCTCAAGCGTACCAACGACCAGTATGGGCACGAGGCTGGCGACGCCCTGCTGATCCAGATGGCTCGCCAGCTGCGCACCCTCTGCCGTCAGGATGAGAAGATTTTCCGCATCGGCGGCGACGAGTTCGTGCTGCTGGCGGAGGCAGATCACCTCGCCAGCCAGCTGCTGGCAGGCAGGTTGGAGGCAAGCCAGCAGCACGCCATCGTGCAACATGGGGAGCACAGCTTCCCGCTCCGTTTTGCCATCGGCTGGAGCAGCAGCGACCAGACCCCCCTGGCGGAGCTGAGCCGGGTGGCTGACGATGCCATGTATGCCAATAAGGCGCGCTTCTATCAGGGGCAGCGATAAAAAGCGGAGGTCTGTAGCGTTGGCGAGCCTTTCGCCAACCCCCTGATCAGCTCGCAAAAATGGCGCGCAACGCTAGACGCGGCGCGGACCATGACTAAGATAGGGGCTCTTGATGTCTCGATTTGGAAGGGAGTAGGAAATGGAGTTAGTACTTGGCCCGCTGGAAGCCCGCGTCATCGGCTGTCTGATTGAAAAAGAGATCTGCACCCCGGATCAATATCCCCTCTCCCTTAATGCACTGGTCAACGCCTGCAACCAGAAGAGCAACCGCGAGCCGGTGCTGGAGCTCTCCGAGCTCGATATCCGCGCCGTGGTAGACGAGCTGATCCGCAAGCGGCTGGTGGTCAACACTGCAGGCTTCAACGCCCGGGTGCCCCGCTACCAGCACAGATTCTGCAACACCGAATTTGGCGAGCTGAAATTCAGTGCCCAGGAGCTTGGCATCGTCTGCGAACTGCTGCTGCGCGGCCCGCAAACCCCGGGGGAGCTGCGCTCGCGCACCAACCGCCTCTGCAGCTTCGATGATGTCACCGAGGTAGATGCGGTGCTGACCCAGCTCATCGAGCGTGGCCCCTACGTGGTCAAGCTGCCGCGCGAGCCGGGCAAGCGCGAATCCCGCTACGCCCACCTGTTTAGCGGCGAAGTGGATATTCAGGCGATGATGGATGCCGCCCCCGCCGCGGCCTATGCCTCCCCTGCCGCCGACCGCCTGAGCGAGCTGGAGCAGGAGGTGAGCGATCTCAAGAGCCGTCTCGCCGCCATGGAAGCGCGGCTGGCTGCGCTGGATGGTCAGGGCTGATCGCCTTTACCATCGCCAATCTCTATCAGGGAGCCGGGGCTGATGTCCCCGGCTCCCTGCGTTTTTTATCGTGAGGACGTGCCCGTGATCACCCTGATTAAAGAGTCTGACCACCAGAAGATGCCCTGGAAAAACCAGCAGGGCACCACCAGCCAGATCCTCATCTCCCCCAAAGGGAGCACCCTTGCCAAACTCGACTTTGACTATCGACTGAGCTCGGCCCCCATCAAGAGCGCGGGCCCCTTCTCCCCCTTTCCTGGCTATCAGCGCATTTTGCTGCCGGTGAGCGGGGCTGGCTTTGTGCTCAATGGTCACCCCTACGCCACCTTCGAGGCGGCGCACTTTAGCGGCGATGAGGAGACCCACTGCGAGTTGCTGAAAAAAGAGGTGACCGATCTGGGGCTTATCTACAATCCGGATCGCATCAGCGCCAACGTGCGGGTACTGAACCTCCCCTTCCCGCTGACCCTTACCCTCGAGCCAGAGAAGACCTACCTCTGTCACCTGCTGAGCGGCCAGCTGGCAGTGCAGGGCAAAGAGGTGGCAATCAACGAGACGCTGGTGGTGACCGGGGAAGAGAGCATTCACTTCGAATGCCAGAAGAAGACCGCCATCGCCTTCTTTACCCTGCTGGCCAAATAGCGCGAAAGTCGGCGGTGTGCAGTCATGCCACACACAAACAACAGAGATGAAAAAGCCGGGTAATCCCGGCTTTTGCTATCGAGGCAACCGGCTCGTGCCGGTCAGCACCTTAGTTGACCTTGAAGGAGCCCTTCATCATGGCGAAGTGGCCGGGGAAGGAGCAGAAGAAGGTGAGATCCTTGCCCGCCAGACCGTCGGTCTTGAAAGTGACGCTGCTGCTCTCGCCGCCGCCGATCAGCTTGGTGTGAGCCAGCACACGGGGATCATCCTTGGGCAGATAGCCGTTCTCGGCCCCGGCGCTCATCCCGGCAGTTGCCACGGTCTGATAGTCGGCGGTGCTGGCCAGCACCCAGTTGTGACCCATGGCGGTCACAGGCAGCTTGCCGGTGTGGTTCAGGGTGACCGTCACCTCCTTGCAGGTGGCCGGCACGCTCATCTCTTTGAGGTTGTACTGCATGGCATCATTGCCTTCAATGACCAGTGCACACTCATCCGCCAGCACGGGGGCAGCCAGGGTACTCAGAAACAGCAGGGTAATCGCCTTTTTCATCATCTTCTCCTTTGATTGGCAATGGATGGCAACGACTTGGCGGATGCGGTGAACGCTTCGCAAAGATGCCGTCTAAATCGACCTTCATTTTACTCAATTGTCTTCAATCGGCTATGGCTTTTGGCCAAAGCTGCGGGCCAGGTCACCAGACGGTGCTCTACTCGCCACTCTCTCCCTCACGGATGGACGATACGACCCGCTCCCGCCACAGGTTCAAAACTGTTTAATTTTTTCTGCTCTTTTCCCTCCGATTGCCCCTATCAGGGCTCGCCCAGCGGGCGCCCCTTGGCTAAGCTAGCGCCCCGATATGAACCTTCTCCAAATGAGAGCGCCGGATGAATGCGATAACCCCCGTGGCGGCCCTGCGCGGCCTGCTGCTGACCCTGCTGCTGGCGCTGGCCGGCTGCCAGCCCACCCCGCCTGCCCAGACCCGTATTCAGGGCAAGACCATGGGCACCTACTATGTGGTGACCCTGAGCGATAGCTACCCCGGTGGGGAGCCCGCCCTCAAAAGCGACGTAGAGAGCCTGCTGGCCCGGATGAACAAGGAGATCTCCACCTACGATCCGGGTTCGCTCATCTCCCGTTTCAATCAGGGACCCGCCAACACCCCGTTTGCCATCCCGCCCGCCATGGCCATCATAGTCCAGCAGGGGATTGATGCCGGTAAGCTGACCGACGGCAAGCTGGATGTGACCGTGGGGCCTCTGGTCAATCTGTGGGGCTTTGGCCCGGACAAACGGCCGGTCAAGCGGCCCGATGAGGCAGCCATCGCCGCCGCCCGCCACAAGGTGGGCATCGACAAGCTGACCCTGACCCCGCAAGGGGATCACTTCCTGCTCGAAAAAACGATCCCGGATCTCTATCTCGACCTCTCCACCCTCGGCGAGGGGGCGGCCTCTGACGAGATTGCCGCCCTACTCGAAGGCAAGGGGGTACACAACTACCTGATCGAAGTGGCCGGTGCGGTGCGCAGCAAGGGCAACAACAGCAAGGGCTCGCCATGGAAAGTGGCCATCGTCGAACCCTCCGATCAGCCGGGAGCGTTTTCCGATATCGTCATCCCCAACGGCATGGCGCTCAGCACCGCGGGCAGCTATCGCAACTACTACGAGCTGGATGGCCAGCGTTACTCCCATATCATCGACCCCGCCACCGGCCAGCCGGTCACCCACAAGCTGGTCTCCGCCAGCGTCATCACCCCGACCGCGCTGGAGGCCGACGCCCTCGATACCGCGCTGATGGTGATGGGGCCTGAAGCGGGGTTGGCATTTGCCAAACAGCACCAGCTGGCGGTCTATCTCATCATCAAGACCGAACAGGGGTTCAAGGCCGAGTACACGCCGCAATTTGCTCCCTATCTGGCAGAGAAAAAACATTGAGTTCAAGGCCCTGGCAACAGGGCCTTTTTCTTTCACTCATCGCGGACAAAAGGCGGACAAACGGAGATGGTTCGCAATCGACAACTTGGCCAATTGCCTCTTCGGGCGCTTTGGTGGCACACTTTCCCTCATCAGCCCGTAGCGCCTCGACCCAGACAGATGCAGACACCTGAACAAGAGCCAGAGAAAAAGAGCCCAGCCAAGCCACAACGCATTCTGATGGTCAATGAGCAGCGCTCGTTTCAGGTGATGATGAAGGCGATGCTGCTCAATCTGGGTATCAGCAACATCACCTACTCCAATACCGCCGAGGATGCGCGGCGCCGCTGCCAGAAGGGCAGTTTCGACATCTATCTCATCGATTACGATCTCGGGGTTGGCGAGAATGGCCGCCAGCTGCTCGAGAGCCTGCGCGACAAAGATCTGATCCCGCCCCAGAGCGTGGTGATCATGGTGAGTGGCGACAGCTCCCGCGCCATGGTACTGAGCGCGCTGGAAGCCGAGCCCGACGAATACCTGATGAAGCCCTTCTCTCAGGAGCAGTTCTCGTTTCGCTTGAAGCGGGCCCTCGCCCGGCGCAACGCCCTGGCCAGCGTCTTTACCGCGCTGGCCGATGACAATCTGGCAGCCCTCATTACCGCCTGTGCCGAGCGGGCCGATGCGGTGCCCCGTTTTGCCAACTATTGCCGCTGCCTGCAGGCCGATACCCACCTCAAGCTGGGTCAGGCGCAGGAGGCACGCGCCCTGATGCGCCAGCTGCTGGCCGGGCAGGAGAACAGCTGGGCCCGCCTGACACTGGGCAAGGCGTGCAACACCCTGGGGCTCCACGAAGAGGCGGTCAGCCATCTGCAGGCGACCCTCAAAAATACCCCGCTGATGGTGGAGGCTCACCTCTGGCTGGCAGAATCCCTGCTGGCCCTTGGCAATGACGAGCAGGCGCAGCAGGAGCTCAGACGGGCGGTGGATATCTCCCCCCAGTCGGTGCAACTATCCCGCCGGCTGGCGGAGGTTTGCCTGCAGCGCCACGACTACGCCCAGGCCAAGGATGTGCTGATGTCGCTGATCGACCTGTCGCGCAACTCCATTCACCGCACGCCCCATTATCTGGGGGCCTATATCCAGACCCTGACCCTCTACGCCCTCAACAGCAACGACAGCTACCACATCGCCAACCTGCAAAAGCAGGTCAATTCTGCCCTGTCGCGCATCCGCGATTCGCTGATGATATCGGAGTTCAACTACCCGGTGTTCGAGCAGATCTGTCAGGCCCGGGTGCAGATTGCGCTGGGCGAGCTGCTCAAGGGCAAGAAGATGCTCTATCGCGCCAACCAGAACTGGCTCGATGAGCCGGCCACCATGCCCCCCGCCCTGCTTGGCGAGACCATCCTCGCCCTCTATCAGCTCGGCGAGTTCGAATATGCCGAAAGCCTGCAGGGGCTGCTGGCGGAGGACGAAGATCGGTTGCTCACCACCTGCATTCAGGCAACCCGGGATGACAAGACGGTGCTGGAGCGGCGTCAGCGCTACCAGCAGCTCAACGATCTGGGGATCAAGGCCTATCAGAGCGGCGAGCTGGAGCAGGCCCTCGGCCATTTTCGCGAGGCCCTGCGCCGCGCCCCCGCCAATACCGGTGCGGCTCTCAACAAGATCCAGGTGCTGCTGCAACTGATGCAGAAAAACCGCAAGAGTCCGGAATTTGGTGCCGAGTGCAAAGACACCCTGGACGTGCTCGACGGTATCCCCCTCAACCCGGCCCAGCAGGAGCGTTTTCGCAAGCTGCGTCAGGAGTTCAACCAGTTCAGCTAAGACGACGCCGCCACGCCCCTTTTTCCCCGCCTATGCTGAAACCAGTTCGGCAATGCGAGGGAAACGAAGATGGCGATGTGTCGTTATCTGGTGGCCGATGGCCGCCACTGCAGTGAAGAGGCTGGCGAGCACGATCTCTGCCACTGGCATGATCCCCACCATACCCATCAGGAAGCCCACACCGCCGAGGCGCTTGAACAGTACGTTCGCGCAGGCGGACTCTGCCACGGCCTGCAGCTGTCACGGGCCAATCTGGCAGGCCTCAATCTGGTCAACAAGGAGTCCGATCAGGGATTTTTGCTGGAGCAGTGCAACCTCTATCGCGCCAACCTGCGCGGTGGTCACCTCTACGGCCTGCGCATGAAGGGCGGCAGCCTGATGAAGGCCGATCTCAGTGATGCCAACCTCCAGTGCGCCACCCTCGATGACGTCAACCTGCTCGGCATCCGCTGGCACAACACCCGGCTCGACAACATGCAGACCGGCAAACGGGTGATGCAGGATCGCAAGGGGCGCCGCGAACGGGATCCCAAACAGGCGCGCATCTGGTTCAAGGAGGCGGAAGAGACCTACCGGGATCTGCGCAAAGCCTCCGAGGCACAGGGGATCTTCACCATGTCCGGCAACTATATCCAGCAGGAGCTCACCATGCGCCGCCTGCAACTGCCGTTCTGGTCGACCCAGCGTTTTACCTCCTGGGTGGTCGATCTCTTCTGCGGCTATGGCGAGGCCCCGATGCGGGTGGTGCTCTTCTCGTTGCTGCTCATCTTTATCTGCAGCATCTTTTACTTCTTCTGCGGACTGCATTTTCAGGGCGAGCACCTCATCTACCAACCCGGTGCCCCGCTCGAGCAAAATGCCATCTTCCTGCTCGAATGCCTCTACTACAGCGTGGTCACCTTCACCACATTGGGGTACGGCGACTTCACTCCAGTCGGCCTCTCCAGGATCTTTGCCGCCTTCGAAGCCTTCACCGGCAGCTTTACGCTGGCGCTGTTTGTGGTGGTTTTCGTCAAAAAGATGACCCGCTGACACCTCTGCCCACCCCGCGGTGCCTGCCACTGATGCAGGCCCGCGGCCACACTTGCATCCACCGCCGATTCCTAGTCCAATAGCCACTTATAAAAATGACATGAGCATCCCGGACATGAAGATCATCTCTTTCAATATCAACGGCCTGCGCGCCCGTCTGCACCAGCTGCAAGCCATCATCGACAAGCACCAGCCCGATGTGATCGGCCTGCAGGAGATCAAGGTGCACGATGAGGCCTTCCCGCTGGCCGATGTGGAGGCCATGGGCTATCACGTGGAGTTTCACGGCCAGAAGGCCCACTACGGGGTCGCCATCATGAGCAAGCAGAAGCCGGTCAAGGTGGAGAAAGGCTTCCCCACCGACGATGAAGAGGCCCAGCGCAGGATGATCATGGCCACCTTCGAGCGTGAAGACGGCTCCCTCATCAAGGTGATGAACGGCTACTTCCCGCAGGGTGAAAGTCAGGATCACGAGACCAAGTTCCCGGCCAAGCAGAAGTTCTACGAGGATCTGCAGTACTACCTCGAGACCAACCACACCCCGGACGACCAACTGGTGCTGATCGGGGATATGAATATCTCCCCCACCGATCTCGACATCGGCATCGGCGAGGCAAACCGCAAGCGCTGGCTGCGGGATGGCAAATGCTCCTTCCTGCCCATCGAGCGCGAATGGATGGAGCGACTGAAAGGGTTCGGCCTGACCGACACCTTCCGCGCCGCCAATCCCACCGAGTGCGAGCGTTTCTCCTGGTTTGACTACCGTTCCAAGGGCTTTGACGAGAACCGTGGCCTGCGCATCGACCTCATCATGGCCTCCGATGCACTCAAGGACAAAGTGACCGAGACCGGCATCGACTACGAGCTGCGCGGTATCGAGAAACCCTCCGACCACGCCCCCATCTGGGCCTGCTTCGCCTGATGTGGCGCCGGATGCCGCAATGATATCGCCAATCTGTGAAGCGGCTCGCGGTTGCCTGCGATAAAAGGGCGTAAACAGCCTATCCAGACAAGGTGCCTCAGGGCACCTTCTTTTTGCAGCAAGGAGTGCCAGCAGTGACCCCAACTCACCTTCCTCTCTCCCCCGCCCGTTTTCTGGCCCTGCGCCTGCTGCCGGGGGAGGATCTTATCGCCGGATTGCGCGCCCAAATGGCCCGACACGGCCTGCAGGCGGCCTGGATCGCCGGGGCGGTCGGCAGCCTGACCCACGCCAACCTGCGCTATGCCGCCCAGCCCGATGGCACCCTGCTGGAGGGGGCCTTCGAGGTGATCGCCCTTGGCGGCACCCTGGATCCGGAGTGCGAACACCTGCATCTCTCCATCTCTGACAAACAGGGATTGATGCGCGGCGGCCACGTGCTGCCCGGTTGCCGGGTGCGCACCACCCTCGAACTGGTAGTCGGAGAGCTGGAGGCGTACCGTTTTGGCCGTGCCCCCTGCCCCCAATCCGGTTATGAAGAGCTGCTCATTACCCCCAGAACCTTGTGAGGATCACTATGTCCGTCAGTAAACTCTCCAGCTACAACCTGGCTTTTATGGTCATCTGCATCGCCATCAACATGGTGGCGGGACAGGCCGCTTCCATGCTCAAGCTGCCCATCTTCCTCGACTCCATCGGGACTGTGCTCTGCGCCATTCTGGCGGGCCCCTGGATGGCGATCGCCACTGGACTGCTCACCAACCTGCTGTGGGGCCTGCTCACCGGCCCCATCGCCGCAGCCTTTGCCCCGGTCGCCATGATGATTGGCCTCAGTGCCGGTCTGCTGGCGCGGGCCGGCTGGTTCAACAATCTGCCCAAGGTGGTAGTGAGCAGCGTGGTGATCACCCTGGCGCTCACCCTGGTGGCAATTCCCATCCGCTCCTACCTGTTTGGTGGCGCCACCGGCAGCGGTGCTGATTTCGTGGTTGCCTACCTGCACGCCATGGGTAGCGATCTGCAGGAGTCGGTCGCCGTCACCGTGCTGGGTACCAACCTGCTGGACAAGCTGCTGACCGTGCTGATCGCCTGGGGGCTGGTACGCCGCCTGCCGCAGCGCACCCTGCGCCACTTCCCGCAGATGGCCGCCGTGCGCTGATGCACCCGTTTACCTCCCTCGCACTCTGGCTCTGGTTTTCGGTCACGGCCAGCATACTGCCGCCCCCCTGGCTCTGGGGCTGGAGCCTGCTGCCGCTGCTCGGCCTGGTGCTGCTGCCGGGTGCCCGCTCCCGGCTCAAGTTGGTGCTGGCGGTAATGCTGCCGCTGGGACTGGGGCTCTATCTGGTGCACGGCCCCTGGTTGCGGATCCTGCTCGGCATGCCAGCGGTTCCAGCCAGCGAAGCGTTTCCCATTCTGCCCCTTTGGTGCCGGCTGCTCGCCTGTCTGGCCAGCGCCCAGCTCTGGCTGTGGGCGGTCTCGACCGAACGGTTTGTTCATGCGCTCTTTGCCAGCCGGCTGCCCATCGCCCTCTCCTACCTCTGCTGCGGCCCGCTGTTGCTCAAAGAGCAGCTTGGCCACCAGCTGCGCGGTATCAGGGAGGCCCAGCTAGCCCGCGGCGTGCCCTTTGACGGCAATCCGCTGGCCCGGCTAAAGGCAACGCTCCCGCTGCTCTCGCCGCTGGTCGGGCAGGCATTGAGTGAGCTGGCCACCCGCAGCATGGCGCTGGATCTGCGCGGCTTTCGCAGCCAGCCGACACGCACCCGCATGACGGAGATCCCGCAGCAACGTTACGAGCCACTACTGCGCTATCTGTTGCTGTTGCTGGTAGTGCTGGAGATTGTCTGGAGGTGGTGGCCATGATCTCGCTGCAAGGGTTGACCATCGGCCACGCGGCCCACCCTGACCACTTTCAACTGGGCCCACTCGATATTGAGCTGAAAGAGGGCGAATGGCTGGCCATCCTGGGTGGCAATGGGGCAGGCAAATCCCTGCTGGCCCAGCTGCTGGCGGGGGGCTGGACCCAGCTGCACCTCGACACGCTGACGGGAGAGGGCGTCATTCTCGGGCAGCCCCATGATAGCGGCCAGCTCAATCACCATGCGGCTGTGCGTCAGTGGGTACAGCAATCCCCTTATCTGCAATTTTCCGGCTGCTGTTTTTCGGTCGCCGATGAGGTGGCGTTTGGCCCGGCCAATCTCGGGTTGCCGCCTGATGAGGTCAGCCGGCGGGTATCCGATGCCATGGCGCTCTGCAACTGCGAGGTGCTGGCAGCCCGCCATCCCCTCGATCTGTCGGGAGGTGAAGCCCAGCGCGTGGTGCAGGCCTGTGCCCTGGCGATGGCTCCCAAGCTCTTGATCCTCGATCAGGCTTTCAGCCGTCTGACCCCGGCGGCAACCCAAACCATGCTGCGGCAGATCCGCCGCTACAGCGAGGAAAGCGGCTGCAGCGTCATCTTGCTGGAGCAGCGGCTTTTTCCGGCCGCTCACTTCTGCGAGCGATTCCTGCTGCTCGACCATGGCCGCCAGCTGGCCTGCGGTGAGCTGGGCGAGGTGCTGCCCCATCTGCCCGGGAGGGTTATCCTGCCGGACTCCCTGCGCGAGACGCTACAGGTGCGCGACCCGCGCCATCACCCCTACCCCTTGGCCATGTTGCGGGAGTTTTATGCTGAGCTTTGACCACCTCTGCTTCTCATGGGCACCGGACAATCCCTGCCTGCACGACATCACATTGCAAATTGCCAGTGGGGAACAGGTCGCCATCGTCGGGGATAACGGCGCAGGCAAGTCAACCCTGCTGCGACTGGCAGCGGGTCTGCTGGTCCCCACCTCGGGCACGGTGAGCTGGCAACAGCAGGCGCTCTGCAAGCAGCGGGCACTGGCCCGTGCCAGTCAGATCGGCTTTCTGTTTCAGGAGTCTGAGCGTCAGCTGTTTCACAGCTGGGTCGAGGATGAAATCGCCTTTGGCCTGCGCCT
Source organism: Aeromonas sp. s13 (assembly GCF_040907905.1). Lineage (NCBI taxonomy): Bacteria > Pseudomonadati > Pseudomonadota > Gammaproteobacteria > Aeromonadales > Aeromonadaceae > Aeromonas > Aeromonas sp. s13. The sequence continues at coordinate 154,834 of NZ_JBFOCS010000078.1, forward strand.
GCAGAAACTGCCGCGCGAGGAGATCCGGCTGCGGGTCGCCACCGCGCTGGAAGAGTGCGAGCTGACAAAGTGGGCGGCCTCCCATCCGCTCGATCTCGATGCCGGTCAGCGGCGCATGGTGGCGGTGGCCTGCCTCCATGCCATGCAGCCCGCCTTGCTGCTGCTCGACGAACCGAGCCGAGATTTCGATCCCCGCTGGCTGGCCATTCTGGAACGCTGGCTGGCCAGCGAGCGGGCGAAGGGCACCACCATAGTGGCCATCAGTCACGACGCCGAATTTGTCAGACGCAACTTCACCACCCTGATCGAGCTGAAAGCAGGGCGTCTGGTTGGCCACGGCCACACCTGCGAGCGACTTTCTGCCCTCAATGGCTATCACCAAGACGAGAAGAGCAGTGCCTTGCTGTTGGCTGCCCTGGCCCGGGATGAACATCCCCGAAGCCCCCCCCATATCGGAAAAGTCAGACTTTTTTCGTCAATCGGCAACCCTAATTGCCACTTTGAGAAGGTTGTGTTCAAGGTTGCCGCCCTATCATCTCCCATTCCAATCATAAAGAAGTTGTTTTTTTAATCATGAAGTTAATGATGTGTATGGAGAAACATGCTGAACGCAGCAGCCGAAATCGATCCAACAGGAGTGTGATGATGAAGGTGCCCAATGCCGGAAGAGAGGTTTACAAACGCAGCTTGCTGACCCTGGCGCTGATCAGCGGTCTGAGTGCCTGTGGCGGCGAGACGACCCAGACGGCACAGACCATGCCCGCCGTCCCTGTGGTGGTCGCCGAGGTCAAGCTGACCGATGTGCCGCTCACCACCGAGATGGTGGGAGAGACCGCCGGTTTTCGCGAGATCGATGTGCGCTCCCGGGTCAGTGGCATCCTGCTCAAGCGCACTTATGTGGAAGGCCAGCCGGTTACCGCCGGTCAGGAGCTGTTTCTGATTGACCCAGAGCCCTACAAGGTGGCGCTGGAGCAGGCCAAAGGGACTTTGGCTCAGGAGCAGGCCCGTCTCAACAAGGCCCGTGCCGATCGGGATCGCATCATTCCCCTCTTCAAGCGTCAGGTGGTGAGTCGCAAGGACTATGACGACACCATCGCCAACTATGAAGCGGCCATCGCCAGCCATCAGGCCGCTCAGGCCAAGGTGAAAGAGGCGGAGCTCAACCTCAGCTACACCCAGGTGACCGCCCCCATCAACGGCATGGCGAGCAAGAGCTCCCAGTCCGAGGGGAGCCTTATCTCCACCAGCGGCGACAACGGCCTGCTCACTACCATCACCCAGTTTGATCCGCTCTACGTCAACTTCTCCTACTCGGAGCAGGATCGCCTCAACTTCGAAAACTCGGTAAAGAAAGGGGTGATTGAGGCGAAGGATGCCACCACCTGGCGCACCCATATTCGTCTGGCCGATGGCTCCCTCTATCCGGAGGCGGGCAAGCTCAACTTCTCCGACAACCGGGTCGATCCCCAGACCGGCACCATCCGTGCCCGTGCCATCTTCGACAACAAGGACGGCGTACTTCTGCCCGGCCAGTTTGTCCGCATGACCATCGATCTGGGCACCCGCAAAAACGCCATCGTGGTGCCGCCGCGCGCCATCGTCCAGTCCCAGGCTGACCGCATGGTGATGGTGGTCGATGCCGACAACAAGGTAGTGCCCCGTCCGGTGACCCTGGGCGCAGCGGTCGACTCCGGCGTGCTGATCGAGAGCGGCCTGCAGGCTGGTGAGCGCTATATCGTCGAAGGCTTGATGAAGGCCCGCCCCGGCGCTGTGGTGAAACCTGTCTCTGCCGACGAGATGAAGGCGATCACCGGCAAGGTGGTCAGCCAGTCTGCGGCCAAGTAAGGAGCCCGTATGTTTTCCAAGTTCTTCATAGAACGCCCCATCTTCGCCAGCGTGATTTCGATCATTATCGTGCTGGGCGGGTTGGCGGCGATGCGGGCGCTCCCCATCGAGCAATATCCCCAGATCACCCCGCCGGTGGTCTCGGTCACGGCGTTTTATCCGGGCGCAACCCCGGAGGTGATCTCCCAGACCGTGGCAGCGCCGCTGGAGCAGCAGATCAACGGCGTCGAGCGGATGATCTACATGCAGTCGGGGTCGGCCTCCAACGGCCAGATGAACCTCAACGTCTACTTCGAGATCGGCACCGATCCGGATCAGGCCACCATCAACGTCAACAACCGGGTCTCGGCCGCCATGGCCCAGCTGCCGGAAGAGGTGAAAAAGCAGGGGGTGACGGTCAAGAAGAAATCGACCTCCATCCTGCAGGTGGTCACCCTCCAGTCACCGAACGGCTCGTTTGATACCACCTATCTGTCGAACTACGCCCTGCTCAACATCATCGACGAGCTCAAGCGGATTCCTGGTATCGGTGATACCACTCTGTTTGGCGGTACCGACTATGCGATGCGTATCTGGCTCAGGCCGGATCGACTGGCCCAACTCGAGCTCACCCCGAGCGACGTGATTGGCGCCATTCGCGAGCAGAACACCCAGTTCGCGGCAGGCAAGATTGGTGCCCAACCCACCACGGCCCCCATCGACTTCACCTACACGGTGCAGACCAAGGGGCGCCTTGAGGATGTGAAGGAGTTCCAGAACATCATCGTCCGCTCCATGCCCGATGGTTCCAAGATCCGGGTCCGCGATGTCGCCCGGGTCGAGCTGGGGGGCAAGGATTATGATCTGGTGGCCCGCGCCAACGGCAAACCGGCCATCGGTATCGCCACCTATCTGCAGCCGGGCGCCAACGCCGTCGCGGTCGCCGATGCGGTACACGCCACCATGGAGCGACTCAAGGAGCGCTTCCCGCAGGATATCGAGTACCAGATCCCCTACGACACCACCGAGTTCGTGAAGATTTCCATCGAAGAGGTGGTACACACTCTGTTCGAGGCGATCGTACTGGTATTCGTGGTGGTCTACCTGTTCCTGCAGAACTTCCGCGCCACCCTGATCCCCTGTATCGCGGTGCCGGTGTCTCTCATCGGGACCTTCGCCGGCATGCTGGTGCTCGGTTTCTCCATCAACCTGCTGACCCTGTTCGGCATGGTGCTTGCCATCGGCATCGTGGTGGATGACGCCATCGTGGTGCTCGAGAACGTCGAGCGGATCATGAGCGAGAAGAAGTGCTCGCCCAAAGAGGCTGCCATCCTCGCCATGCAGGAGGTCTCCGGTCCGGTGGTCGCCATCGTGCTGGTGCTCTGCGCCGTGTTCCTGCCGGTCGCCTTTATGGGCGGCATGACAGGGGTGATGTACAAGCAGTTCGCCATCACGGTCGCGGTCTCGGTCGCCATCTCCGGTCTGGTGGCACTGACTCTCTCCCCGGCCCTCTGTGCCGTGTTGCTGAAAGAGGGACACCACAAACCGGCCCGCTTCTTCGTCTGGTTCAACGAAAAATTTGACCAGCTGACCCGCGGCTATGTACGGGGTGTGGCCTTCCTGAACCGTCGGGTGGGGGTCGCCTTTGCCATCATCGGCGTGCTGATCCTCTCCATCTACGGCCTCTTCCTGAAAGTGCCGGGCGAACTGGTACCGAACGAAGATCAGGGCTACCTCATCTCCGCCGTCATGCTGCCGGATGCCGCCGCGATGAGCCGGACCCAGGCGGTGGCGGATCAGTTCGACAAGATCGCCATGGCCAACCCCCATGTGAAGGATGTGATCACCTTCTCGGGCTTTGACATTCTCTCCAATGCCATCATCAGCAACAGCGGCATGACCTTCATTACCCTGAAGGACTGGAGTGAGCGTCAGGGGGCCGGACAGGACTCCTTCTCGCTGGCCAAGACCTTCCAGGGCTTGAGCCTGATGGGGCTGGCGGATGGCTTTGTCGCCTCCTTCAACCCGCCTCCCATTCAGGGGATGTCCACCACAGGTGGCCTTGAGGCCTATCTGCAAAACCGTGGCACCGGCAACGCCCAGGCCTTCTCAGGCGAAGTACAGCGCTTCCTCGAAGCTGCCAAGGCGCGCCCGGAGTTTGCCAGCGTCACCAGCACCTACCGCGCCAACGTGCCGCAGGTCTATCTGGACCTGGATCGCGAAAAAGCCAAGGCGCTTGGGCTGCCCATCAACGCGGTGTTCGACACCATGCAAGCCACCTTCGGCCAGGTCTATGTCAACGACTTCAACCAGTTCGGCCGTACCTACCGGGTGCAATTGCAATCCGAGGCAGACTATCGCGCCAAGAAGAGCGACATCCGCAACGTCTATGTCCGCTCCGACAAGGGGGAGATGATCCCGCTCAGCAGTCTGGTGACGGTGCGTGATGCCACCGGCCCCGAACTGGTCGAACGCTTCAACATCTTCCAGGCCGCCAAGATCATGGCCCAGCCCGCCCCAGGCTACAGCTCGGGTCAGGCCATCGCCGCGCTGGAAGAGGTCGCCAATGAGGCTCTTGGCAACGACGCCAAGCTGGAGTGGACCGGCTCCGCCTATCAGGAGAAAGCGGCCGCAGGCAGTGCAGGCATGGCCTTTGGTTTCGGTATCGTGATGATCTTCCTCATTCTGGCTGCCCAGTATGAACGCTGGAGCCTGCCGTTTGCGGTGATCACCGCCGTACCGTTCGCCCTGTTCGGTGCCCTGCTCGCCACCTGGCTGGTGGGGCTGACCAACAACGTCTACTTCCAGATCGGGCTGGTGACCCTGGTCGGCCTTGCCGCCAAGAACGCCATCCTGATCGTGGAGTTCGCGGTGATGAAGCACGAAGAGGGGATGAGCCTCATCGAGTCGGCACTGGAGGCGGCGCGCCTGCGTTTCCGTCCCATCGTGATGACCTCGCTCGCCTTCATCCTCGGCTGTGTGCCGCTGGTCACCTCCAGCGGGGCCGGTGCGGCAAGCCGTCACGCCCTCGGCTGGCCGGTCATCGGCGGCATGCTGGCGGCCACCTTTATCGCCATCTTCTTTATCCCGCTCTTCTTCCGGCTCATCATGCGCCGCTCGGAGAAACGGGCCTGACCACTGCGGTCTCGCTCACCAAGCCCCTCCCTCACGGAGGGGCTTTTTATGTCACTCCGTTACATCGCAAACAGATAGGCCTTCATCGCCTTGAGGCGTACGGTGGCGGCACCGATGATGTCGATAAAGCCAAGCAGCGGATGGGGTTTATGTGCCGAAATCCAGGCTGAGCCGGTTGCCCCAATTGGCAGGTCCACACCGTCCGGCACCAGCATGTCGAGTACCACTGTCCGGCCATGGCTCGACATGTTGTTGCCCACATGCTGTCGTACATCTTGATCCCCCTGCGCAACACTCATCTGGGCCTCCCCCGTACCAGTAAGTACTGAGTGCACCCGTGCCCGAAAGATGCGCCCGGGATAGGCATCTACATAAAACTCGGCAAACTGGCCTGGTGCTATGTTGCGAAAACTCTGATCCGGAATGCGAAACTCCAGAAACTTGCGAGAAGTGTCGTATAGGTGCATGTTGCCGGTACGGGAACCGCTGGCAATATTGACTATCGAGACCTGACCATCAAACGGAGCCCTGATCACCTTCTCTTCATTCCGTCGCTCCTGCAAGGCCAGCTCTGTCTCTAGATTCAGCACCTGAGCTTCAATCGCCTGAACCTTCGCTTCACTGGCACTCAGTTGCGCCAGATCGCCATCAATTTGGGTCTGCAGCTGGTCACGGCTCTGAATACTGGCAAAGTTACCCAACTGGGTCAGCCGAGCCAATTCCTTGTGATTGAGGTTCAGTCGTGACTGGATCGCTCGCTGCTGGCTTACCTCTGACGCCACCTGGGCATGCTGGGCGTCAATCTGATAGCTCAACGCCTGAGACTTACCGTTACTCTCCCAGTCCGCAAGACTATAAATGGGCTGACCACGCGCAACACGCTGATTATGCGCAACATAAATCTGATCTATCTGATGAAACTGGTTGATGCCTAGTAAGGGTCCCAACACCGCATGAGGTGCCTTGACTGTCGCTGAATCGGTAAAATCCACCGGAGCCAAATGGCGAGAAGTAGTCAACAAACCAAGCGCCAATAACGCGCCAATTGCGGTACTCCAAAAACCAGTTTTTAGGTTCCAAGGCAATATGTTCAGCTTGACCAGCAACCACACGATCAGGATATAGGGCAGCAGGATCTCTTTCATGATGCCTCCCCCTCATGACGACCACGTCGAATACCATGGCCGATAATAAGGCTCATCCGCTCGCTCAGCACATCCCAACGAGCAAAGGCGATGATGACGGCAAGCACCCACCAGGTCTTGTCGATAAACAGTCCGCACAAGGAGAGCGCAAACACCAGGGTGATATGCACCGACTCAGACACCTTGGCACGATGCACAGCGATCTCATGCAGTTGCCACAGCAGATAGACCAGATAGAGGACCACATAGAGAGTGATCACAGTAATCACCCCCATAAAGATCTCGGAATCAAGCAGTACCATGATGGCTGGCAAAGCATGGTTGAACCTGGTCGCCTCAATTGGATCGATGTGGGCACCTTTCGAGAAGAAGACAACCAGAGCGACCGTGACCAATATAAACGTCAGGCGCCAAAGCCACCGCGCTAACGCAGAGGTTGATTGTGATGACATTTGATGTTGTTCCTTGAGTAACGGATGAGCAAACAAGTGGACCTCACGAGCCACCCAGCTAATAACGCGCCGGATCGGCGCGACGGGCAGGATCGGCGCGACGGGCAGGATGAAGAAGCCCCCAACCAGTGAAGGCTTGCAAGGCTCACAACTCAGAACTGGTGTTGCACACCGATGTTGAAGAAGTTCAGGTAGCTGTTGTTGTAGCTGCCGGACAAGTGCGGGCGACCGATCCCGTCCTGATCCACTGGCATATCACCCAGCCAGGCCAGGGTATAGCTGGCTTCCACCTTGGTGGCTGGGCTCAACTGATAACTGGCCCCCAGACCCCAGCGCCAACCAGAACCCACTGGAAGCATCACGGTACGGAACTCATCACTTACTGCACTACTGTCATAGCCAATTCCGCTGCTCAAACGCAGTGCAGGGGTGACATCAAACTGAGCCCCCAGGCTGGCATGCCATGTATCCTTGTAATTCATATCAATGGTTTGGCTGCCCATGGCAGATGCCACACCGATATCGCCAAAACTGGACCACTGCTGCCAGTTGGCACTGGCCAGCAAGGCCCACTGGTCGTTGAGCTGGTGATAGCCACTTAGCGTAATGGTCTGCGGAATCATGATCTCGACCCCTAGACCTGCCACATCAGCACGTGGGAAGAGCTGATCTTCCAGCTCCCACTTCAGTTCGGAGAAGTAGCTCAGGCCGATACGGGAGTGCTGATCCAACTCGTAAAGTACCCCGAAGGAGGCGCCATACGCCCAGTCGCTATTGGAGAATTCCCGCCCTTCCCCCATTCCGGACGTCAGATCCACAGAGGCTTCCAGCGAACCATTCATGGCGATCAGGCTGGCTCCCACTGACCAATTTGAGTCAATGCGGTACGCCAGACTAGGAGCAAAGGCGATGCCGGTCAGCTTGGCCGACTGGGTATAACCACGACCATCCCAGCCATCGCCATAATCGATACCCAGACCGTGACTGCCAAAGACGCCGATACCTGCGACCCATTGATCGTCGATGGCATGAGTCAGATAGAGGCTGCCGAGCGGCGCGGTCTGCAGGGCATTTCCACCGTTGTTACCGCCGTTGTCCAGATCCAGCTCAAGGTCGCCGTATACCACACCGCCATTGACCTGCAACTGGGTACCTTCCAGTTTGGTCATACCGGCCGGGTTGCTTGCGATAGTATCTGCCCCTTGGGCACGGGCGGCAGACCCTGCGTTGGCCAGCGCACTGTTGGCAGTGCTGGTCTCGTAGAGGGCAAGGCCGCCAGCCATGGCTGATGGACTCAGCAAAGCGGCAAGCATCAGCGACAGCAGTCGTGGCTGCATTTCAATACTCCTGAATAGTGAACATGGTGAGCACCCGGCAAGGTGTGCTGCTCAAAAACACGGTTTGACTCTTTGATTGTCAGCATCCGGGAGACCTGCGGCTTTATACTGCTCGCTAATGGCGTCACGGGATGGATAAGGTCGGCAAGCACTCCTGCCGCAATCATTTATGCCGAAGCAAAAGAGTGAACCATCACGCCATCGTGGTAACTGACAGGGGGCATCCTAACGGGATGAGAGGCATGCTTCATTAGGGTTGGGCATACGCAATGGTTAAGCATTGCTTAAATATCCCCCCAACACAGCACCTCTATGACATCACCGGCGCCATTGACCTTCACCTCGTGGCAAGGTTTACAGTCCCGCCATCTGCTCCCGAAGGATGCCCGGATTGTCACTCACCCAGCTTGCTGCAAGATTGCCCTCTGTTGCTCTGGCCCGGCTATTGCTGGCGCTGCTGTTCGTCTGCAATCTGACTCTCTGCATCAGCTGGCATGGTTCTCCCCTCTCCTCCGAGCCGACCCCAAGCAGCGCCCAATCGATGGTGATGTTCGATTCATCCATGGCGATGGCGGATGGCGATATCTCTCATGCAATGCCCGCTATGGATAACCCGGGCGATGTCATGACCCTCTCCTGCCATCAGGGAGACGAGGGGTCAGCCATGGGCGATGAGTGCCAGATGCAGACAGGCATCAATGCCTCCTCCTTCGGCGCGATGACTCTGCTTGGGGTACTGGTCGCTCTGCTGCTCTTTCCCTTTCTACTTGGCAACAACGTCGCAGCGTCACTGCTTGATAACTGGTTGCGGGATCCCTTCCTGCGCTCGCGCGGCACTCACCCTCCCTCCTGGCCGCGCCGACATCTGATGCTGTCGGTGTTACGCCACTAGAAAGTCCTTCTCTTGCGGCACAGGCAAGCTTTAACTTGCCCGTTTCCTGCCGCCTTGCCTGACCCTGTGCCCCGGCCAAACCGGTCCGCTCACAGGGAGCCGTGCGCACTGATACAGCTGCGCCCCGTTTGCCGCCAGCCCCTTGGGTGATGCCTTGCACCTCACCCGACCGGCGGCCTGCAAAAGAGAAGACGTATTATGTCACCAGCCCACTTTTCACCGTCCAAGGTTGCTGCCTTTGCGGGCGCATTACCCTCCTGCACTTTCTGCATGCAGACCCGCGCCGGAGGCCAGTCATGAACAAGAACATCCTGATGTCGGCCCTGCTGCTCGCCCTTGGCGCCGGTGGCGGCTACTGGGCCGCCAAACATACCTCCGATGGCGCAAGCGCCAAAGAGAAGACGCCCCTTTACTGGGTCAACCCCATGGATCCCCGCGACAAGCGCGATGCACCTGCCAAGGACAACATGGGGATGGACTTTATCCCCGTCTATGAGGAACACAAAAACGGCTCGCCGGGCACCGTCACCATCAGCCCCGAGATCCAGCAGAACCTGGGGGTGCGACTGGCTAAGGTCGAGCGACTGCCAATCCACCAGCAGATCGAGACGGTGGGCTATGTCGGGTATGACGAGGATCGGCTGGAGGCGATCAACGCCCGCATGGCGGGCTGGATCCGCACCCTCGCAATCAAGAGCGAGGGGCAGCAGGTGAGCAAGGGGAGCCTGATTTACGAGCTCTACGCGCCGGATCTGGTCAACGCCCAGCACGAATACCTGCTCGCCCTCAACACAGCCAACCCCCTGCTGCTGCGCGCAGCCGAGGGCAAGCTTAAATCCCTGCAGGTGCCAGCGGATCAGATAGCGGCCCTCAAACGTACCCGTCAGGTGCGCGAAACCATCAGCATTTACGCCCCCAGCAGCGGTTATGTCTCCGAGCTCAAGGTGCGCGAGGGCCAGTATGTGGAGCCCGCTGCGGCGCTCTTTAACATCAGCACCCTCAAGAAGGTGTGGGTCAGTGCCGAGGTGTTCGAGCGTCAAGCCGCCCAGCTGAAGGTGGGGGATCCGGTCACCATGACTCTCGACTATGCCCCCGGTCGCAGTTGGCAAGGTAAGGTGGATTACCTCTATCCGACCCTCGATGCCGCTACTCGCACCCTCAAGGTGCGGCTGCGCTTTGACAACCCGGACGAGTTTTTGAAACCCAATATGTTTGCCAAGGTGAGCATTCGCACCGGGCAGGGAGAGCCGCAATTGGTGGTGCCGAGCGAAGCGGTGATCCGCACCGGTAGTCAGGATCGGCTGGTGCTGGCGCTGGGGGATGGCAACTTCAAGTCGGTCGCCGTCACTCTCGGCCCCCAGTTTGGCGACAAGGTTGCCATCAAGGCAGGGGTAGAGGCTGGGGATAACATCGTCAGCTCGGCCCAGTTCCTGCTCGACTCCGAGTCGGCCATCGATTCGGACTTCCAGCGCATGACGGCAGTGCGCCCCGCCCAGGTGTGGACTCAGGGCGAGGTTGAAAGCATCGATCTGGCCAACCGAACCCTGATGGTCTCCCACCAGCCCATCCCCGAGTGGCAGTGGCCCGCCATGGAGATGGAGTTCACCGTCGCCGACGGGGTCGATATCAGCAAGCTGGCCGAAGGGCAGACCTTGCACCTGCAAGTGATGCAGGAGGGGGATGAGTACCGCATCACCACCATCCATCAGGAGCAAGCGCCCGCTATCGGCGACTCAGCCAAACCCGCAGCGGATGAGATGGAAGGCATGGACCATAGCCAGCACGATATGGGAGCCAAGCCATGATCCCCTCGATTATTCGCTGGTCCGTGGGCAACCGCTTTCTGGTGCTGTTATTGACCCTCATGCTCACCGCCTGGGGGCTCTGGTCGGTCAAGCAAACCCCGGTGGATGCCCTGCCGGATCTCTCCGACGTGCAGGTGATCATCAAGACCTCCTACCCGGGCCAGGCGCCCCAGGTGGTGGAGGATCAGGTCACCTACCCGCTCACCACCGCCATGCTGGCGGTACCGGGGGCGACCACGGTACGCGGCTACTCCTTCTTCGGCGACTCCTTCGTCTATGTGCTGTTTGACGACAGCACAGATCTTTACTGGGCCCGCGCCCGGGCGCTGGAGTACCTAAGCCAGGTCGCGCCCAACCTGCCCGCCTCCGCCCGCCCCCAGCTCGGCCCCGATGCCACCGGGGTGGGCTGGGTCTATCAGTACGCGTTGGTAGACAAAACCGGCAAGCATGACCTCAGCCAGCTCACCTCGCTGCAAAACTGGTTCCTCAAGTACGAGTTGCAGACGGTGGAGGGGGTCTCCGAGGTCGCTACAGTCGGTGGCATGGTGCGCCAGTATCAGGTGCGGGTCGATCCGGACAAGCTGCGCGCCTACGGCATTCCGCTCTCCCTTATCGAGACTGCCATCAAACAGGGCAACCAGGAGACCGGCGCTTCCGTCATCGAGATGGCGGAAGCGGAGTACATGGTGCGCTCCAACGGCTATCTGAAAAACGTCGAGGATCTGAAGCAGATCCCGCTCGGTACCAATGTGCGCGGCGCCCCGCTGCTGCTGGGTGACGTGGCGGATGTGGTCACCGGTCCCCAGATGCGGCGCGGTATCGCCGAGCTCAACGGCGAAGGAGAAGTGGTGGGCGGCATCATCGTCATGCGCTACGGCGAGAATGCCCAGCACACCATAGACGGGGTCAAGGCGCGGCTGGATGAGCTGAAGAGCAGCCTGCCAGAGGGGGTGGAGATCGTCACCGTCTATGATCGCTCCGACCTTATCCAGCGCGCTATCGACAACCTCTCCGGCAAGCTGCTGGAGGAGTTTGCCGTGGTGGTGCTGGTCTGTCTGGCCTTCCTGTTCCACCTGCGCTCGTCCCTGGTTGTGGTCATCACCCTGCCCATCGCCATCCTGACCGCCTTCATCGTGATGCAACTGCAGGGGATCAACGCCAACATCATGTCGCTCGGGGGCATCGCCATCGCCATCGGCGCCATGGTGGATGGCGCCATCGTGATGATCGAGAACGTCCACAAACACATGGAGCGGGAGGCGCTCACCGACAAGAACCGCTGGCGTATCATCACCGAGGCGAGCATCGAGGTGGGGCCCGCCATCTTCTTCTCCCTGCTGATCATCACCATCAGCTTCCTGCCAGTGTTTGCGCTGGAGGCGCAGGAGGGGCGGATGTTCCACCCCCTCGCCTACACCAAGACCTACGCCATGGCGGCGGCGGCTGGGCTCGCCATCACGCTCGTACCGGTGATCATGGGGTACTTCATCCGTGGCAAGGTGCTGGCGGAGCAGGCCAACCCGCTCAACCGCTGGCTCAGCCTGGGCTATGTGCCACTGCTCAAAGCCGTGCTGGCTCGTCCGAAAACCACTCTGGCCATCGCCGCCGTGGTCACGGTGGCGGGCTTCTGGCCGCTCAAGTACCTGGGCTCCGAGTTCATTCCGCCGCTGGACGAGGGGGACATCATGTATATGCCCACCACCGCAGCCAATATCTCGGTGGGCAAGGCGCGGGAGATATTGCAGCAGACCGACAAGCTGATTCGTACCGTGCCCGAGGTGCAGAACGTGTTCGGCAAGGCGGGGCGCGCCGAATCGGCCACCGACCCTGCCGATCTGGTGATGATGGAGACCAGCATCCAGCTCAAGCCCAGGGCTCAATGGCGCCCCGGCATGACCCCGGAGAAGCTCAAAGAGGAGCTCGACTCCCTCATCCGCTTCCCCGGCCTCACCAACGCCTGGGTGCCCCCCATCAAGACCCGCATCGACATGCTGGCCACCGGTATCAAGACCCCGGTCGGCATCAAGATAGCGGGCCCCGATCTCAAGGTGATCCAGCAGCTCGGCCAGCAGCTGGAACAGATCGTCGGCAAGGTGGAAGGCGCCTCATCGGTCTATGCCGAGCGGGTGGCCGGTGGCCGCTATGTGAAGGTGGATATCGACCGGCTCAAAGCGGCCCGTTACGGCCTCAACATCGCCGATGTGCAGGCGGTGCTCGCCACCGCGGTGGGCGGCATGGAGGTGGGCCAGACCATCGAGGGGCGCGAGCGCTACCCCATCAACCTGCGCTACCCCCAGAGCTATCGCGATTCGGTGGCCAGTCTGGAGCTGCTGCCGCTGGTCACCCCGAGCGGCGCGCGTATCGCGCTGGCGGATGTGGCACGGGTCTACATCAGCGACGAAGCCCCCATGCTGCGCAGTGAAAACGCGCGCCTCAACGGCTGGGTCTACGTCGATATTCGCGGTCGCGATATCGGCTCGTTCGTCGATGAGGCCAAGGCCGAAGTGGGCAAGCAGCTGGTGCTGCCGGCGGGCTACGCCCTCACCTGGTCCGGCCAATACGAATACATGGAGCGGGCCAAGGCCCGCCTCGCCTACGTGGTGCCGCTGACGGTCGCCATCATCGTGCTGCTGCTCTATCTGGCGTTTCGCCGCGTTCAGGAGGTACTGCTCATTCTCACCACCTTGCCGCTGGCGGTGGTGGGCGGGATCTGGACCCTCTGGCTGCTCGACTTCAACCTCTCGGTGGCGGTCGGGGTGGGCTTTATCGCTCTGGCGGGGGTGGCGGTGGAAACCGGCGTCTTGATGCTGGTCTACCTCAACCACGCCTGGGATGACCTGGTGGCCAGCGGCAAGCCGGACAAGGCGGGTCTGCATCGGGCGGTGATCCAGGGCGCCGCCCTGCGCCTGCGTCCCAAGATGATGACGGTGGTCACCATCATCGCGGGCCTCTTGCCCATCATGTGGAGCCACGGCACCGGATCCGAAGTGATGCAGCGCATCGCCGCCCCAATGATCGGCGGCATGGTGAGCGCGCTGGTGCTGACCCTGCTGGTGCTGCCAGCGGCCTATTACCTGTGGCGCAGCCGCAGCCTTGGCAAGGGCGCGAACCCGCAATCCGAATAACCCGATTTAACGATCCATATTGACTGAACGATGAGGAAACCATCATGAACTACAAGACGCTGACCCTGACATTGCTGCTTGGCTTTGCCACCCACACCAACCTGCAAGCCGAAGAGATGATGCACCATGAAGGGCACGAGATGAGTCAGACGGGTGAGATGAGCGAACAGGCCGCAATGGTGATGACCAAGGGGGTCATTACCCGCCTCGATGAGGGGAGCGGCAAGGTCGGCATCAAGCACGAGGCGATCGAGAATCTCAAGATGCCCGCCATGACCATGGTCTTTCGAGTGGCAGCTCCGGCCCAGCTCAAGGGGCTGAAGGTGGGGGATGCCATCCACTTTCATGCGGAAAGCCAGAGCGGCAAGCTCACAGTGACAGCCATCCAGCCGCAATAAACGGCTCTGGCTCGCCGAAAAGGTCACGATAGACAGTGACAACGCAAGAGGGAGGCATCAGCCCCCCTCTTCTTTTGATCAACCTGTTCGTGTGGTCAACCTCTGGCGCGCGATAGCACTCAGCTGCGGGTTGCCAGCAACTGCTCCACATCCTCGATCACCTTGAGGGCCGCCTGCGGGCCGCCGCTGGAGGTCCAGAGCGACCCGTCCACGGCGCCAAAGCGCTTGGCCTTGATCACCGGCAACTGCTGAAACGCCGGGGTCTGCTCCGCCTGACGCATGGCATCCACCGCATCACCGCTGGCGCTCAGAGTGCCGACCACCAGCCAGTCAGCATCCAGCAGGTTGAGGGACTCCAGACTCAGCGCCGGTGAGTGGGGTGCACCAGTCCCCTGCTGCTTGCTTGGGCGTACCAGCCCCATCGACTCCACTACGCTGCTGGCAAAGGTACCCTGATACATGAAGCTCGGCCCCTTGGGGTTCCAGCGCACTATGCTGATGCTCTCCCCCTGATGATTTGCCAGCTTGCTGCGAGCCTGAGTCAACCGCTCGGCATACTGCAGCAAGAAAGTATCCCCTTGCTGGTCGCGGTTAAGGGTGTGAGCGGTGCGGCGGAAGCTATCCTGCCACGGCTCACCCCACTTGCTGGTTACCACGGTCGGCGCGATCTCCCCCAGCAAGGTCAGCAGCTCGGGACGGGTCTGGCCTGTCAGGATAAGGTCGGGCTCCAGCGCAATCAGCGACTCCAGATTGGGGCTGTCGAGATCGCCGATCACCTGGATCCCCATGCCCGCCTTGTTCAGCAAATAGCGAGGCAAGGTGGGTTGACCACGGCCATTGACGGCGCCGATGGGGGTCAGCCCCAGGGTCAGGGTGCTGTCGAGTTCGAGCTCGCTCAGCACCACCACCCGCGTTGGCTGGACTGGCACCTGCACCTTCTGGCCAAACGCATCGGTCACTTCACGCATCTCCTGCGCCTGAACCAACGGCGCGGCCAGCATCAGGATGGCTGCTGCCAGGGCGGCAAAACGCTTCATCATCTCACTCCTTCTCGTTGCACGGCCCGGATAATCGGCCGCGTGAATACACTCGGTGGGCCCACAGAGCAGGCCCATATGACTCAACTCGCCGAACGCAGGGCGCGGCCATGTTCGTGACGACGGGGCACGATAATGGGCGCCCCGTCGCCGGGGGCATGCAGAATGTCAACACTGGTCTGGTAGAGCCGGTCGATCAGGGACTTGGTCACCACCTCACGGGCCGGGCCCATGGCGGCAATGGTCCCCTCGCCAATGGCGATCAGCTCGTCACAGTAACGGGCCGCCATCGCCAAATCGTGGATCACCAGCAGCACGGTTTTGCCCTCGGCGGTGATGCGGTGGATTGCCTCCATCACCTCGGTCTGGTGACCGATATCGAGGGCGCTGGTGGGCTCGTCGAGCAGTACCATGTCGCTGTCCTGCGCCAGGATCATCGCAAGCCACGCCCGCTGTGCCTGCCCGCCGGAGAGGGACGCTGCGCTCTGCTGCCAGATGCTTTCAAGCTGCATCCGCTCGCAGGCAATACGCACCATGCGGGCATCCTCCTCACCCCACTGATTGAACCAGCCCTGATGAGGGTGGCGGCCATACTGCACCAGCTGCTCCACCAGAATGCCGGCAGGCAGGGTCGGCCGCTGGGGCAGATAGGCGAGCTCCCGCGCCAACCCCTTCATGGGGTAGCTGGCAAGCGGCTTGCCCTTGAGCAGGATCTCGCCGCGTTGGGCTTTCATCTGGCCGGATAGCAGCTTGAGCAGGGTCGATTTGCCGCAGCCGTTGGGGCCGACGATCCCCACCAGCTTGCCTCTCGGCACGCTGAAAGAGATGTCCCGCAAAATGGGGGTCTGCTGATAGGCGAAGTGGAGGCGATTTACGGTGAGCGTCATCAGTCAGCCCTCTGGCGATCGTTAACGAGAAGAAACAGCAGCAACAGGCCGCCGAGAATGCGGGTCATGATGCCGGTCGCCACCTCGTGAGGGCTGGCCAGCACCCGGACCAAGGTATCGCTGGCAAGCAGCAGCAAGGCGCCGCTGAGTGCCGCCAGCCAGAGCGGCACCACTCGGTCTTTCACCAGCCAGGAGGCAAGAATGGGGGCCGCCATGGCGATAAAGACCACGGGGCCGCCGATGGCGGTGCCGAGCGCCGCCACCAGAATGGCCTGGGCCAGAATGCCCAGTTGTACCCGATCGCCGTTGACGCCAAGCCCTCTGGCCATCTCGGGACCAAAGCGCAGCACCGCCAGCTCGCGGGAGAGATAGACGATCCACGGGCAGAGCAACAGCAACAGAATGGCGATGGGGGTGATGGTGCTGTAACCCACGGCGATAAAGCTGCCCATATTCCACAGATAGAGGGAGCTCAGGTGCAGCAGGGCCTGAGTGGACATCACAAACTGGCCGAGCGCCTCGAACAGCTCGGAGAGGCCGATGCCGATCACCACGAACAGATAGCCCTGCTCACCCGGTTTGCGGCAGAGGGCATAGAGCACCAGCGCCGCGAAGATAGCGCCGATGGGGGCAGCCCACCAGGGCCAGCTGCCTACCGTCAGGTAGAGGGAGAAGACGATGATGGCCAGAGAGGCGCCGTTGTTGACTCCCACCATATCGGGTGTGGCCAGCCGGTTTCGAACCAAAGTCTGCACCAGACAGCCGGAGAGCCCCATGGCCGCCCCCGCCACCACGACCCCAAGGATGCGCGGCAGCCGGATCTTGAACAGGGTGAGCTGCTCAAGCCGCGTCCCCTCCCCCAACAGGGTGTTGACCACCCCGGCAAAGCCGAGTTTGCCGCCGCCAACGCTCAGGGCCAGCAGAGCAAGCGCCAGCAGCGCCATGGCCAGCAGAGCCAGCCAACGCCAGCTGGGCAGATGGATCAGCAAAGAGCGGTTGCCGGCCCGCAGGCAGAGCATATCGGTAGGTGTGCGCATCAGCCCCTCACTTGACGGTCAGCAGGGTACGAAAGCCCCCGCGATGAACGATGGCGATCAGCACAGGCGCACCGATCAGGGCCAGAATGACCCCGTTGGGCAGCTCGAACGGCTGGATCAGCCAGCGCGCCAGAATGTCGGCCAACAGCAGAAACAGCATGCCGAACAGGGCGGAGAAACAGACCTGCACCGACAGTTTCACCGGCTCTACCAGTCGGCCACAGTAGGCGGCCAGAAAGCCGACAAAACCGATGGGGCCGGCGATGGCGATGGCACTGGCGGTAAACAGGGTGGCGGCCAGCAGCACGCCAATTCGCACCCGGTTTGGACGGATCCCCAGCGCCTGGGCCTGACTGTCCCCCATCTGCATCAGGGTCAGCTGGCGACAGAGCAGCAAGGTGATGACAAACGCCGCCAGCACGAAGGGCAGTACGGCTATGATGGCATCGAGATTGGCCGCCGACAGGGAGCCGAGGTTCCAGAAGCGGTACTGCTCCAGCACCATCTTGTTGGAGAGCAGCAAAAAGCTGGAGAGACCGCCGAAGGTGGCGGAGAGCGCCACCCCGACCAGAATGAGCTTGAGGGGGTTGGAGCGGCCAATCATCATGCCGAGCCCCAGCACAATCACGTTGCCGAGCAGCGCACCGAGTCCGGCCCAGAGCAGATAGCCGTAGGCGGACTCCACCCCGAACCAGGTAAGCCCCACCACCAGCGCAAAGACGGCCCCGGCGTTGACCCCGAGCAGACCGGGTTCCGCCAGCGGGTTGCGGGTCGCGCTCTGCAACAAGGAGGCCGCTAGAGATAAAGAGGCGCCGACCACCATGGCGCAGAGGGTGCGCGGCAGTCGCAAGGTATTGAGCACCATGGCGAGCTTCTCGTCACTCGCCCAAGGCGCGTAATCCATAAGGTAGCCGAACACCTCGCGGGCACCATAAACACCCGCACCGGTGGCGAGCGAAAGAGAAAGCAGTATGAACAGGAGGAACAATCCCAGCCAGAACAGCGAGGTCTGGTCTCTAAACACCCTTTAACTCCTTATGGTGGCAATACGCATGTTGTTGAAATAAAAGCGGTCACCCGAGGTGATCCCCTGACAACAACGGAAGCCCGCCAATGCGGGCTCCCGTTCAGCCATTACAGCTTGTAGGCCACACCGGCATAGACAGTACGCCCATCGAGAATTTGATCGGCCTCGGTGGCAACCCAGTCACGCTTGGTATTGGTCAGGTTGTTGAGTCCGAACTTCAGATCCAGTGCCCGAGTTGCGTTCCAGACTGCCCCGACATCCAGGGTGTGGAATCCGGCGGTGGTCTCATAGGTGGTGCCGCTCATGCGCGGAACCGGAAGGATCTGGCTGCCGGTGTAGTTCCAGCCGAGCTGTGTACTCAGGCTCTCGATGACCTGCCACTCCAGCTTGGCGTTGGCGGTATGCTCCGGCGTCCGATAGAGATCCTTGCCGCTGGTCTTGTCCTCCGCATCGATCAGGGTCACGTTGCTGGAGAGGGTTAGGTTATCGGTGAGATCAAACCAACCACTCAGCTCCACCCCCTTGATGCGTGCCTTGCTGACGTTCTGATAGGTCATCACCGCCGGACGCCAGGTGGAGGTCCATGCCTCGCTCTGGATCTTGTCCTTGATATCGTTGTGGAAAGCCGTAACCCCGGCGCCCCAGAACGAACCATCGTAGGCGGTGCCCAGCTCGTAGCTGACGGCGGTTTCCGGCTTCAGATCCGGGTTGCCCACCACGGCGCAGCGACCGCGACAGGCGGCTACCGCATAATCCGGGTTGGACTGGGCAATGGTCGGCGCCTTGAACGCCTTGCCAATGCCGCCCTTGACCACCCATTTGTCAGTCAGGCTGTAGAGGGCATAACCACGGGGGCTGAACTCGGTGCCATAGGTCTCGTGGTGATCGACCCGGCCGCTGAAGGTCAGGGCCAGATCGCCAAAGCCAAACTCATCCTGCAGATAGAGCGCGCTCTGGTTGACGCTGACATCGCCCCCCTTGAGGTTGACGTTATGCTTGAGTTCGGTGATGCGGTACTCGGCACCGCTGGTCAGCAGGTGGCTGCCCAGATTGCCGCTCAGCTGGCCATCGAAGGTATGGTTGGTCTGGCTCACATCGCCACTGGTCTTGCTCAGCGCCGTCATCAGTTCGGAGTCGTCAAACAGGTCAACCTGCTCGAAGGCATAGCCGACCCGGCTGTCGAACTGATCCCAACGGCCGACGTGGGTGGCGTTGAGTCCCAGTCGTTCCATCTGCTGGATATTGCGCGGCGTCTGGCCGTAGTTGTTCCAGTGGGCCTCCCGATCGTCTTTGGCGTAGTTCATCCCTACATCCAGATCCTGACGATCATCGATCAGCCATTTGACGTTGGAGAGGATCCCCAGCTTTTCACGCTGCTCGATGGCATCGGCCTTGGGGTTGATGCTCTGCTCGCTCTGCCAGGCATCCCTGTGGTTCCCTTCCACCACCAGGTTGGCCAGCAGCTTGTTGTCGATCAGCGCCCCGCCCACATAGGCACTCGCCTTGTTGATATCCCCTCCGTGACCGTCGGTGGGGTCACTGAAGGTATAGGTGGCCGCCGCTTCGGTCTTCTCCCCGGGTTGGCGCAAGATGACATTGACCACCCCACCCAGCGCATCGGCACCGTAGAGGGAGGAGATGGGGCCACGGATCACTTCGATACGCTCGATGGCCGCCATCGGGATGGCGGAGAGATCGAAATCATTGCCATAACCGGAGGTTAGGGCATCGCGGGAGCTGATTCGCCGGCCATTGACCAGCAACAGGGTGTAATCCCCCTCCAGCCCGCGCAACTTGATCTCGCTGCGGCCGTAGCTGGTCGCAGGGCTGATATTGACCCCCGGCAACTGTTTCAGAGCGCCGGTCAGATCATTGACATTGAGCTTGTCGAGCTCGGCCCGGGTCACCACAGAGACGCTGGCCGGGGCGGTCAGCTCGCTGTGCCGGGTTTTACTCGCCGTCACCACCATAGTTTCATGAGCGGTGACAGGCGCAGTCCCTTGGGCCAGAACTGGCAGGGCAAAAAGGGACAACACCAGCGGATGCACTGCAAATCGTCGGGATGATGTACGCATCATCAACACTCCACATAAAACAACCAAGGCCAACACCACCGACATCCCTGTCTGACCTCGCCAGACCCGGTGCAAAGTGATGGAGTTCATTGGCATGAACAGTCGTCCATGCCCCATCACCCCGAACATCAGTGCATTACGGCAGGCCCTGCGTTGTGCTATGCCACTCGCAGCCATCAATAACAAAAGCGCCGTACCGACTGACATCGGGACGGCGCAATACTAAATGCAAATCATTTTTATTTGCAAGCGTGAATCAGGTATTCTTTCGCATCCGCTTAATTATCCATCACATCGTGACGGGTCTGGTGATAGGCCTCTTCACTCTTGCCCCGGCGCCAGTACGGCACGGCGTAGAGCGACTGACGATCCACCTCGAGCACGGAACGAAAATGGCGGCGCAGCGGCAGCACCAGCGCCTCTTCCCCACCCAGCCAGAAGAAGCCACCATCGCGCACCAGCGGCAGAGCAATCACATGCTCCAGCAGGCCGCTGGACTCGGGCTCACCGACAAACCAGTGACAGCGCACCCCGACCGGCAGCGTCAACGGTTGAGCATCGGCCCGATCCGGCACCAGAATCGCAATTTCCCCTCTGGCCTCGGCAGGCATCACCTCACACATCGCTATGATGGCGGGCAAGGCGGTGAGATCCCCTACCAGACAGTAGTGATCGGCCGGTTGCAGCATGGGGTTGGGACCACCCGGCCCGGAGAGGATCACCTTCTCTCCCGGCTTGGCATGGGTAGCAAAGGCGCTGGCGGGCCCGCCTTCACCGTGCAGCACGAAGTCGATATCAATTTCCTGCTCATCACGGCGAAACGCGCGGATGGTGTAGGTGCGGATAACCGGCTTGTCCGCCGGGTCACTCCAGCGCGGGCCGCTCGGGGTCATTGCAGGCAGCACCGGCTCTACCTGATGGGGCTGGGCCAGCATCACCTTGATATGGGCCCCACCGCAGGTAAAGGGATAGTCAGCCAACTCGCTGCCACCAAAGGTGATGCGACGCAAATGGGGGGTGATCTGGGTAATGGCTTTGACAGTCAGCAGACGGGGACGATTGGGAGGCAGAGATGGGGACACGATGGGGCTCCTCGTTGAGTGTGTCGCCCATGCTACACGCAAATAGGAATCACTATCAAATAAGATTATTTCTCGTCTAATAGCTACAAGCTGGATTCAAACATCCCCAACCACTGGCGTCCACACCCTAATCCAGAAATAGACTTTATGCACGCTAGCTCCATGATTGGGCAAAGAAAGCAGCCGGACAACGCCACCGTTACAAAGGGTTCCATTTGCTTATTTCGACCATAGTTTTTCGAGATCAAATTTTATTTCCCAATAAGTTTCCTATCCTTAGTGAAGCAGTTAATGTAAGCACAGGATGCCAAACAGGATTGTATGATGGATGACCAGATCCTGATTATTGATGATGACGATCTCTCCCTCCCCGACGCACAGCAAGCGGGCTGGAAGGTGATGATTGTTGACGATGAGCCTGAAGTGCATCGCATCACCAAAATCACCTTGAACAAATTCGAGTTTGACAATCGCCCCATCGATTTTCTGCATGCCTATTCCGCGGCGCAGGCCAAAGAGTTACTGGCCACCACCCCGGACGTTGCTCTGTTGCTGCTGGACGTGGTGATGGAGGTCGACCACGCCGGCCTCGATGTCGTCAAATACGTCCGTGAAGATCTGCAAAACAAGATGGTACGCATCGTGTTGCGTACCGGCCAACCCGGCCAGGCGCCGGAAGATGACGTGGTCACCAACTACGACATCAACGACTACAAGGATAAAACCGAGCTCACCTCCCAGAAGCTGCGCACCCTGCTGCGGGCCAGCCTGCGCTCCTATCGGGATATCCGAACCCTGGAGAGTAACCGCCAGGGGCTGGAAAAAGTCATCGAAGCCTCCAAGGGGATCTTTGAGAAACGGGCCTTGCGCCAGTTTGTCGAAGGAGCCCAGGAGCAGCTCAGCGCCTTGCTCCATCTGGGGGAAACCCAGATATACGACGTCAAGCAATACGCCTATGAGGTGAAGGATCAAGTATTGGAGCCCCTGCTCCCCGGCCATCCCGCCATGCTCCTCACGGACGCGCCGGAGATCCTGCGCCAGGCTATGAGCAAGCGCAGCAATGTCTATAACGCCACCCAGATGGTGCTCTACTGCCAGAATCCGCGCCACCACCTGCTGTTCCACATCGAGACCACCCGCCAGCTCAGCCAGATCGATACCAGTCTGCTGACCCTGTTTACCGAAAACATCATAGTGGCGCTGGAGAATATCCGGCTCAATGAGGTGATCGCCGACAACCAGCGGGAGATCATCTATCGCATCGGCGAACTGGTCGAAACCCGTTCAAAAGAGTCAGGGCTGCACGTCAAACGGGTCGCGCTCTATACCGAACAATTCTGCCACCTGATGGGCATGAGCGAAGAGCAGAGCGAGCTGGTGAAACGTGCCTCGCCGCTCCATGACATTGGCAAGGTGGGAATTCCCGATGCCATCTTGCACAAGCCGGGCAAGCTGACACCGGAGGAGTGGGAGATCATGAAAACCCACGCCCAGCTCGGGCAGGATATGCTCTCCGGCAGCGATTTGGCGCTGTTTCAGATTGGTGCCACCATCGCTGGCAATCACCATGAGAAGTGGAATGGCAGTGGCTATCCCCGCGGTCTGAAAGGGACGGATATTCCGCTGGAGGGGCGAATTGTGGCGCTGGCTGACGTGTTCGATGCCCTGGGTTCGGATCGCTGCTACAAGAAGGCGTGGCCGCTGGACAAGGTGCTGGCCCTGATTGAAGAGGAGAAAGGGCAGCATTTCGACCCCCAGCTGGTCGAGCTGATGATGGCCAATCTGGACAAGTTCCTCGAGATCCGCGAGCAGAACAAGGATGTCTATATCGGCGAACACTGATAGCCAGCTTGTTCTGTTTATGAACTCAAAAATACCGCCCTGCTTATCAGGGCGGTTTTCTATATCTGGCATCACGTCACTTCAGAGCGAGAAGTACGAGGGTTACTGCTCTGGCAGATTGAGATCCAGCTTGGCAGCAGGTTGTCCGGCTTGCTGATTCTCGGCCTGCGCAGCGGCCAGAGCACGCTTCAGGGCACGCCGTTTTTGTATCACCACAAACCCGACCCCACCCAATACCGCAAGCAGCACACCACCACCCGCCAATGCCCAGATCAGCCAGCCCATTTCCTCCTCTGCCGGGGCTTCATGGGTCGCCTCGGCACTGGAGGCCGGTGCGGCGGCCGACACCACCTCTACAGGAGGCGGCGGTGGTGGGAAGACATTGAAGGTTTTCACCGGCAACTCGATTTTCAGCTCACGGCCGAGGCGAGTGGTGCCATAGAGGGTTGCTTTCACCTCATGCTGACCGACCTCCTTGATGTTGGAGAGATCGATATCAAGCTTGGGATCGCTGGCGGTCTCGCTGAACTCGTAGAGGCCGCCCACATTGCTGGTCACACTCCCCTTGACCACCACGGAAGCGGGATCCAGCTCATCACGGTCGATTAGCAGTGAGAGCTTGGCCCCCAGCTCATCCGAAGGCGGCGACAAGTTATAGCTGAACGGATAGGGGTAAAGCAGCACATCCTGATAACGGGCACGGACAAACACCTGATTGCCCGTGCTGAACATGGCGCGGTACTTGCCACCGGGAATATCCTGCAGCGTCACTTCCGCCGTCATGATGCCATCGCCCGGCACTTCGTCGAGCCCCTTGCCATCATCGCGATAGTGGCCAAGGACTTGATCCAGCACGACCTCTTTCTTATCGGCATCGCTGAACGATTGCAGCTTGACGGTCATGCCAAGATCAGAGAGATAGTATTTATCTTTAGGCGGCTGACCATTGATCAGCAACCACGCCTTGAGCTTGACCACCTCCCCCTGATAGAGCTGCATCGGCAGGGCGGCGATATCGAGCCGGATATCGGAGAGAATGCGCACCCGGTTGTCGGGATCCACCTCGCCAATCGCCTGCCAGGGGCCCGGCATGGGATTGCGCAGGGTAATGAGATCATGCTCCGGCAGCGCCAGCCAACCCACGTCGGCGGGTTTGACCTTGCCCACGTAAAGCTTGCTGCCATCGGGGCGAACCAGGATCACCGAGGGGGAGCCCGGCTTGCGCTTGATAATGAAGGTGATCTCCTTCACGCCGTAATCGATGCGAAAGCGGTTATCCAGCAGCGGAATATCGGAGGGAGCAAATACCTCGGTTGCCGTCGCCCCCAGCGAGAGCAACATCAGCAGACCGGCACACCACTTGCTCATTGCCGCCACAGACAACTTCCTCCCTTCTTCTGTACCAGATCCAGTCTCGCTTCGTGCAGGGCCTGAACCTCGGTGCTGGCACGCACCACCTTGAGGGCGGGTCGGTTGCTCTCCAACCGGCGAATGCTGGTGTCCTGATTGCTCTCGTTTTCGTTGCTTTCGGTGGCCAGATTGAGTTTGGTCTGGCCGCCGGTCATCAGCAGGTAGACGTCCGCCAGGATCTCCGCATCGAGCAGAGCCCCGTGCAGGGTACGGTGGGAGTTGTCGATACCGTAACGATCGCACAGCACATCCAAGTTGTTGCGCTTGCCGGGGAAGAGATCCCGCGCCATCGCCAGGGTATCTGTGATGGTGCAGATATCCGCCGTCTTGAAGTTGAGTCCGAGCTTGCTGAACTCATAGTCCATGAAGCTCACGTCAAACGGCGCGTTGTGTGCGATCAGTTCGGCGCCGCGGATGAAGTCGAGGAACTCGTCGGCGATCTGGCTGAACGACGGTTTGTCACGCAGAAACTCGTCGGTAATACCGTGCACCTGGATCGCTTCCGGGTCGACCAGACGATCAGGCTTGATATAGACGTGATAGTGGTTACCGGTCAGCTTGCGGTTGATCACCTCCACACAGCCGATTTCGATAATGCGGTGCCCCAGATAGACAGGGCCGCCCGCCGTATTCATACCTGTGGTTTCAGTATCCAGAATGATCTGGCGATTCAGTTGGGGTGTGTTCATGATCCAATCTATGTCAAACTTCGGCTTTACTTACTCGCTAGTTTACCCCAAGCCTCATGTTAAAACAGATTGATTGCTCATGTTAAAACAGATTGATGTCTATACCGACGGCTCCTGCCTCGGCAATCCGGGCCCGGGTGGTTACGGGGCCGTCATGGTCTACGGCAAGCACCGCAAAGAGATTTCCGCCGGATTCAAGTTGACCACCAATAACCGGATGGAGCTGATGGCCGCCATCATGGGGCTGCGCACCCTCAACGAACCGTGCAAGGTGCGCCTCACCACCGACAGCCAGTATGTCCGCCAGGGGATTACCCAGTGGATCATCGGCTGGAAGAAGAAAGGGTGGATGACCGCCAACCGGCAACCGGTCAAGAACGTCGATCTCTGGAAGGAGCTGGATGCGGAAGTGGGTCGCCACCAGATTGAGTGGCTCTGGGTGAAGGGTCACTCCGGCCACCCGGAGAACGAACGGTGCGACGAGCTGGCCAGAGAGGCCGCCTGCGGCAAGGATCTGGCCGAAGATACCGGCTACCAGCCCTGACGGGCCATTCCCGGTGTGGCGAGGGACTTT
The DNA here is from genome assembly GCF_040907905.1 of Aeromonas sp. s13. NCBI lineage: Bacteria > Pseudomonadati > Pseudomonadota > Gammaproteobacteria > Aeromonadales > Aeromonadaceae > Aeromonas > Aeromonas sp. s13. The sequence goes on from NZ_JBFOCS010000078.1 coordinate 180,607, forward strand.
GGCAGTTGCCAGCGCCGCCGCACCGGGATCAGTGGAAAGCGCCGTTTACGGGCCGCAATCACGTATACCGATGCAAATGCCCTGCAATAATCCCGCCCGATACTCTCTCGCCACCAACTGTGCCAACTCTGTTTTCCCATAAACGAATAACCAAAGCGCTCGTCGAACATCACCTCGCATCCCAATAGATGCAACCAGTCCGTCACCCGCCCCGGGGTGAACATCCGTGCCGACCAGGGCATTCTGCGCCGCAAGAACGGCACACAGTGACCGATCCCGACCAGACTCATGGGGTTATAGCCACTGATGATCAGCCAGCCATCGTCGGTCAACACTCTTTCGGCTTCGCGCAACACTTGGTGGGGATCGGCGGAGAAATCGAGGCAGTGAGCCAGCAGGCAGGCATCGACGCTACCGGTCCGCACCGGCAGAGCGAGGGGATCGCCATACATGTCGAGCAACCGCCCGCCGGGGGCGACTCCGATCTGGTGACGAATGGAGGAGCGTTTGCAGGAGAGTTCCGCGCTCAGGGCGCCAATTTTCAGCAGATGATACCCAAACAGATTGGGACACCAGTTGTCGAGCCGATCCTGGATCTCGGCCGCCACCCAGTCCCCCATAGGCAATGCAGACCAGCTGGTCGGGATCTCGATTTGTTGTTCGGTACGTGCCACCTGCATAATAGGGCTCAACTCGGGGTTTCGAACGCCATCCTGTTATATAAGATACCCTCCCTAAAGAGAAGCAGACTCATGTATCCAGTGATCACAGTTCCAGCCTTTAATGACAACTACATCTGGTTGATCCGCCACGAAAATCACTGCCTGGTGGTCGATCCGGGCGATGCCGCACCCGTGCTGGAGCGGCTTGAGGCATTGGGGCTGGTGCTCGATGCCATCCTGCTGACCCATCACCATCACGACCATGTCGGGGGCGTCACCGACCTGCTTGCCCACTTCCCCCACGCCCGGCTCTATGGCCCCAAACTTGACCCGATGCCGGATCACCACGGTCAGTGGCTGGAAGATGGCGATCAGATCAACTGGCACGGCCTCGCCCTCGAGGTGATCCATGTGCCCGGCCATACCCGCGGCCACATCGCCTACCACGGCAACGGCATGCTGTTTTGTGGCGATACCCTCTTCTCGGCCGGTTGTGGCCGCCTGTTTGAAGGGACGCCGGAGCAGATGTACCACTCGCTGCAACGACTCGCCGCCCTGCCCGATGAGACCCTCATTTATTGTGCCCACGAGTACACCCTCTCCAACCTGCGTTTTGCCTATGCGGTCGAGCCGGACAACCCGGCGATCCGACGCCAGATCGGGCTGATCAGCAAACTGCGGCAACAAGGGCTGCCAAGCCTGCCAACCCGGCTGGGTGACGAACGCACTTTCAACATTTTTCTGCGCTGCGAACAGGATTCAGTGAAATTTTCTGCTGAAAAACATGGGCTAAAATGCGTGGAAAATCCGGTAGATACCTTCACCATCCTGCGTCAGTGGAAGGACGTTTTTTGAACAAACCTTGATCAGGGGGCCATTGCCCCTTATGATGCGAGCTGTTTTTCCTAAAAATGACCGGAACGAGATGAAGGTACGAACGGCCTTATTGGCAGCGCTGTTGCTCAGCGGCTGCCAAAACCTGAGCCATCAGGATGACCGGGCGCTAACGGCAATCGAGCCGATCAAGTCCCCCCAGGTCAAGAAAAAAGCGCATAAAAAACACTCTTCCCATTTCCTGTTTGGCGATGAACAGCTGGACGAAATGGAAGATACGGACAATCTGTGGGTGCGTATCAGCGATGATATGCAACTGGAAACTCCGGACAACCCGCGCATCCGCCAGCAACGTGAGTGGCTGTTGCGCAATGATAAGCATCTGGCGACCATTGCCAGCCGGGCTGAACCCTACCTCTATCTGATGGTAGAGGAGATTGAACGGCGTGAGCTGCCAATGGAGCTTATTACTGTCCCGATGATCGAGAGCATGTTTGATCCCCATGCCCGATCCCGCAGCAATGCCGTCGGACTCTGGCAGTTTGTGCCAGCGACAGGCAGAAACTTCGGTCTGCGCCACGACAACTGGTATGACGGACGGCGCGATGTGCTGGCCTCCACCAATGCGGCGCTCGACTATCTGGAGTACCTGAACCGCTTCTTTGACGGTGACTGGCTGCAAACGCTGGCCGCCTACAATGCCGGTGAAGGACGGGTGCGCAACGCTATCCAGCGTAACCAGCGCGCAGGCAAACCGACCGACTACTGGTCGCTCGATCTGCCCCGCGAAACCCGGATGTATGTGCCCAAGATCCTCGCCATGGCTGACATGATCAGCAATGCGGACAAGTACAATATCCAGTTGCCGGTGCTCGCCAACGAGCCGAAGCTGCGAGTGGTGGAGACCGGCAGCCAGATCGATCTGAATGTGGCCGCCCAACTGGCAGGTCTGCGCACCTCACAGCTCAAGGAGGTCAATCCGGCCCTGAGCCGTGGTGTGATGTCGCCCCGTGGCCCTTACCGCCTGCTGGTACCAGTAGAGTATGCCGATACCCTGGAGCTGGCACTGGCCGATCTGCCCAAGAGCGAGCGTATTCGTACCCGCTCCTATCAGGTCACCAGTGGCGATACCCTGTCGCGTATCGCCCAGAATCATGGCGTCAGCGTGAACGAGCTGAAGCTGGCCAACAATCTGCGCAGCAACAACCTGCGTCGCGGTCAGCAACTGGTGATCCCGACCCACGGTCAGGTCAGCAGCAAGGCCAGCTCCGCCAGCAAACCGCAACAGCTGGCAAGCCGTGGCAGCAGCCAGAAGGCCAAGGTCAGTTACAAGGTGCGCTCGGGTGACAACCTGTGGAGCATCAGCCAGGCACACGGCGTCTCCCACGAAGAGCTCGCCAAGTGGAACGGTCTGAATGCCAAGTCGGCGCTCAAGCCAGGCATGAAGCTGGTGGTCTATCCCAAGCAAGGGAAGAAGAGCGACAAATCGATGGTGTATCAGGTTCGCCGTGGCGACTCCATCTCCTCCATCGCGGCTCGCTTCCAGGTGGCCATCAACGATGTGATGCGCTGGAATCAGCTGGATAAAGGGGATTACCTCAAGCCAGGTCAGGAGCTGACCCTGTTTGTGAAGAACAACAGCTAAGCCTCACCGCTTGAACCCGATAAAAAACGGGGCCAGTCATCTGACTGGCCCCGTTTTTTATTACTGCGGCTAACCGCTGCTGTGTCTGAGCCACCGACTAGAACAATGGCTTGGCGCCACCTGCGGATGCATCACCGCTCTGCAGGCAAAACTATCACCGCTATTCCCAGAGCCTTGTCGGCACCACCATCAGCACGGTGCGCTGACCGATCGCCACATTGGCATTGGGGAAGACCACCGCCTCACGCGGCTTCTCGACGGTGTAACGCAGCTCACCATCCTCGGCCAGCACGAACCCTTGGGGGAATTCGGTGAAGTTGTCCACATCGCTGGCGAACAGGAAGCGAAAGTCCGCCGATTTTTTGGTGATCACCCGATCGATGGCAAACAGGGTGAAATCATCCGCCCGCCACGGCTCCAGTGCAACCTCATCCTGAGTGACCAGCTCCTGCAGCGCCTGACGGGTTTCGATAAAGCGGGTCATGTCGTTCTCACCAAACGGGCGCACCTTGCCCAGCTCCACCGTAAAGGCGTGGGCACCATGCTGGCGGGAGCTGTAGTAGCTGAAGGTCGTGGTCGGGCTGGCGGAGAGCAGAATAGTACGCACCCCGCAGGCGCCGAGGAACTGCACCTGCTCGCGGCAGTGAGGCCGCTCGTGGGGGAAGGGGTAGACGGCAAACTTCTCGTGGCGCGAACCGCGAATGGCGGTGTGCAGGTCGTAGTGGTAACGGGGACGAGCCGGATCGGCAAAGAAGCGGCTCACATACTGCTCAAGGCGCATGGCGCGGATCCGCTCCCGATTGCACAGCCCCTCCCCCTTGCTGTGTGCTCCGGAGAAGAGCCGGTTCATGTTCTCCTCCACCTCCCGCAGCCCCAGATTCATCGCCGCCGGATTGCCAAACAGGAACAGCACCCGATGGCGGGCGCTCAGCTCGCCTGAGAGCAGACGACTCAGCAGCTGGTTGCAGATCTCGATGGGAGCGGTCTCGTTGCCGTGGATGCCGCAGGAGAGGACGATATCCTTGCGTCCTCCCGGCTGGTCGTCCGTGCCACTGGCAGGCTCCAGACAGAGCACGCCCGTATCCCAGACGCTGACCCGCGCACCATCGGGCAGGGCAAATTCAAAGGGCTCAAGCTGCCACTCATGGCTACGGGTCAAGGTCAAAAAATCGTGCTGGGGAATCATCCGTCTCACCCTCTTGCGCTGGAATACTATGGTCGGATTATACGCAAGGCATCGCGGCTTAAAATCGTTTTTTAAACAAATTCAAACATTAACGATACAAGTGTGATAACAATCGAACGACGACAGCAATGGCAGTAGCAATGTGGAATAAAGAGGAGAGGAAAAAGGACCAACAAATAACAGGGGGAAAACGGGGGATATAAAACAGACAATGACAGACTTGGCGGCCGGGCGCCACGGGGCAGAACAGCAAACGACTCAGCAGAAAAACAAGGCATCCATGCCCGGCTGATCAACCACGCCAGAACGGCTTGGTGGTCTCTTGATAACGGTCAGCTTCGTTCAGGCCGATGTCTTTGAGCAGGTACTCGGGCAGCTCGGAGAGCTGGCGACGGCTGCGGCTGCGCTCCAGCCAGGTCAGAACGGTCATTTTAACGCGAGCAACCAGATTCAATTGGCTGGAATGCTGGTAACCGGTTTCGGTATAAGTCATGTTGGCCATGATGTGGCTCCTCTGAATATTTGTTTACGCACTGGGCTTTATTTGATGCGCAAAGCTTAGTCAGGGAGCAGGGCCGACTCAATTGACGAATTTTGATACGTTACATTAGTAAATCTAATGTCTAAAAACGGCAGGATTTAATTTTAATGCTTTGATTTTAAACAAATAATTATTTTAACGGTTGGCCAGCAGAGTCGCACAGCATATTGTGCTGCATGGCACCCATCTATATATGCATTTTACTGCTTTACATATGCAGGGGTGGACAAGGTGTGAACAGCTGACAACAGCGGAGTTACACATCATTGTTAATTTAATGATCTTGTGGCGATCTTTATTTAACACCATGAAACATAAATAAAACCATCACCACATCCCCATTCAGAGGCGTACATTGCCCCTTCCTCAAAGTGCCTCTTGGCACTCCAGCCGCATGCTGGTATGTTTATTTATACAGTAGTTTTGCTACCCGCAGCGATGTCATACCTGATCTCGTCAACAGTGGGTCAGACCACAGGATCATCGATGGATACCTTTACCCCGACCGCCGCCCTGCGTCAACAGATGGCCGCCATTGAAGCCGCTCTCAACCAGCTGGCCGATCTGCTTGGCCAGCTCGAGCTACAGGAGGCCCATGTCTATCCCCTCCCTCCGGTTGCGCAGGGGGAAGAGCACGACCCGATCGAGCAAATTGAGGTGGGCTATCTCAACGGTGAAGCCGCGCTGGCGGCCACCCTCGCAGCCTATCGGGATCACAGCGCCCGCCCCGGCTGCTCCACCAAGGCGACTCATCGGCTGCCCGGCTGGTTGCGCTTTCCTGCCGCCGCAGCCCCCTTGCTGCAACCGCTGATCGACCAAATAAACCAGCACAAGCTCGATTTCAAGGCGCTGGTGCAGCAGGCGGGGGGACGGGACGAAAAGTTCGAGCTGGTACATACCGCTCTGCCCGGGGTGATCACCTTGCAGGTCTACCGCAAACTGACCCTGCTGGCGGGAGAGCTGCAATCCCTCGGCTTTACCTGGGCTGACAAGCAGACCATCAATCGCCTAAGTCGCGAGCAGGTGCTTGAGATGCTGGAGCGCAGCCGCCGCTATATACCGGCCCTCTCCAACAACGAGGAGTGGAGCAAGATGGTGGATCAGGAGGTGTACGACATTCGCCGCCTACCTGCCGATGCCGAGCTGCGGATCCGCCGCCCGGTCAAGACCCACCCGATGATCAATCTGCTCTGGCTGGAGCGCCCCCCGCGCAAGCAGCAGATCAAGGCGAGCCTGCCGCTCTTGCTCTGCTCGGATACCCCGCCCGCGGTCACCCATCTGGGCAACTATCCCCCCAAGAGCCGGCAGGCGCGGCGAGATCGCAAGATTGGCGGCGAGCCCATCATCGAGCGGCTGCACCTCTATCTCTATCAGGGGTGACTGGATCAGGGATAGCTGATTCAGGGATAACTGCGCCGCCTTGCCGCAATAAACGATGAATCCCGCATCAGCATCCCAAACGAGAAAGGGGAGAACATCTCTGGATGTTCTCCCCTTTTCTGTATCGATAGGCGGTATGAAAGGTGGCGCCGCCAATCAGCCCATCAGCAGGGCCCGCAGGCTCTCCACATCCAGCCCGCGCACCTCGGACTGGCCACTCAGCAACCCATCGGCCAGCGCCCGCTTCTCGTCGTGCAGAGCGACGATCTTCTCCTCCACCGTCTGCTCGCACACCAGCCGGTACACGGTCACCGGCTGGGTCTGCCCCATCCGGTGCGCCCGATCGCTCGCCTGATCTTCCACCGCCGGGTTCCACCAGGGATCGAGGTGCAGCACGGTATCGGCCTGGGTCAGGTTGAGGCCGGTCCCCCCCGCCTTGAGGCTGATGAGGAACAGCGGCACCGCTTCATGACGAAAACGCAGGATGGAGTCCTGACGGGATTTGGCGGAGCAGCCGCCATCCAGATAGCAGTAATCCCAGGATTTCTGCTCGATGCGGGCACGCAGCAGGCTCAGCAGATCGACGAACTGACTGAACACCAGCACCCGATGACCACCGTCGATCGCCTCTTCCAGCAGCGCCATCGCCTCGTCCAGCTTGCTGCTGGTTTGCGACCACTCGGGCATCACCAGCTCCGGCGAACAGCAGAGACGGCGCAGCCGGGTCAGGCCGCTCAGCACATGCATCAGGGCGCGACCATCGGCGCTTTGCACCTGCTGCACCACCTCACGCCGGGTCGCCTCGTAGAGCTGACGCTCTTCGGGGGAGAGGCTGATGTGGTGGATGATCTCGGTCTTGTCCGGCAGCTCGGTCAGCACCTGTTGCTTGAGGCGGCGCAGGATGAAGGGGCTGATCACCGCCCGCAGCAGCGCCATGTGCTGAGGATCCTTGACCGCCTTGCCAAAGCGACGCTTGAACTCGCCAAGGCTGCCGAGCAGCCCCGGGTTGATAAAGGTAAAGAGGCTCCACAGCTCCCCCAGGTGGTTTTCGATGGGAGTGCCGGAGAGGGCGAGGCGAAAATCCCCTTCCAGCTGGAACAACAGCTTGGCACGCTGGGTGCCGGCGTTTTTGATCTGCTGCGCCTCATCGAGCACCATGCTGGACCAGCGGCGGGACTTGAGCGCCTCCGCCAGGCTGCCAAGCATGCCGTAGTTGATGAGGATCACCTGACCGGCCTTGGCCTCGCGAATAATCCCCTCCCGCTCGGCCGGGTTCTCGAACACCACCACATCCAGTTCGGGGGCAAAACGGGTCACCTCCTCCTGCCAGTTGGTGACCACTGACTTGGGCACCACCACCAGCGCAGGGCCAAGGTGCTGGCGCATCCGCAGCACGATAAGCGCCTGCAGCGTCTTGCCCAGACCCATGTCATCGGCCAGACAGGCACCAAAACCGTGATGGGCCAGGGTCGCCATCCAGCGCACCCCCTCCTTCTGATAGTCCCGCAGGGAGGTAAGCAGCTCGTCCGGGCAATCGACCTCCTGCTGCCACTCCTGCTGCAGGGATTGCCACGCTGCATCCCCTTCGGTGGTAATGACCGAGAGCAGACGAGTGAGCGGATAGGCCAGCTTGTTGTTGATGCGCTGCTCTTCATCGAGCATGGCCCCCAGCATGGTGAGCCGCTCCACCAGCTTGTCGCTCAGCATCAGGCTGGTCTTCTCATCGAGCTGAACGGTGCGCTGGCCCGGGGTCATCTGGCGCAGAATAAGGCGCAGGTCGAGGATCTGGTGCTCATCGAGGGCCAGTGCCCCTTCGACCTGGAACCAGTCCTGCCGCCGCTCGATGCGCAGGCTCAGAGCCGCTTCATCAAGGCTCTTGAGGCGAGCACTGTCCTGATGCCAGTGAATGACCACACCGGCATCCACCAGCTCGGGCAGGGCATTGACCAGCGCCAGCGCCTGCTCCCCCTGCAGCAGCCACTCGCTGCCGGGCAGGCCGATGGGCAATTGATTGCGCAGCAACTGGGCCTGCCCCTTCTCGGCCCCGAGATCCCGCTGCCAGTAGTGGTACGCCTTGATCCCCTGCCGCACGATCGCCTCCCCCTTGCCAAGGGGCTGGGGCGGCAGATCCTCAAAGCGGGTCACCAGCTTGACCGACAGCTGACCATCCTGCCAATCCAGTTGCACCGAAGGAATGCCCGGCCAGGGAGCCAGTTCGGCGTTGCCGCTAAGCCCCGCAACCTGACTGTGCCAGGGCAGCTCGGGAATGGCGTCCAGGGTGCGTTGCAGCTCGGCCAGCCCCTCGGCGGGCAGCAACGGGATAGATTCGAGCGCTGGCAAGCGGTCGAGCAGCGGCTGCGGAGTGAGGATCAGCTGCCACAGGTCCTGCGCCAGCGGCATGATATGGGCCCCGCGGGCGGCCGCATCGGGACAGAGCTGCGCGCTCATCCCCTGTTCGGTGGCGACCACCTGCAGCAGGGGGGCGCTGATGGCCAGTTGCAGCTTTTGGCCCTTGGCGTTGAACAAGCGGGGGTGATCGGCCAGCGGTGCCCAGACATCCCGCGGCAACCGCCCCATCACCCGTGGCAGGGTGCGAACCAGTGCCCAGTCATGCTCATCGAGCATGGCGGCATACTGGGTAGAGAGCAGGGCCGGATCGACCCGGCGACCGGCGGTCCACTCCCCCTTGGTACTCAGCTTCTGGATCTTGCACTCCAGCTCGGGGCCCTCGGCATGGAGCAGCCAGACCAGCCGCTCTTGCGGCTTGCGTACGCCACTCGAGCGTCCCAGCCCCTGCAGCCAGTTGAGCCAGCTGGCAGAGGCCGCGGTTTTATCCTCGTCCCCGTCATCATCCTGCTCGTCACGGCCCTCTTGCGTACTCTCCTCACTGCCGCGCAGTTGGCACAGGGGCGCCCCTTTGGCCGCCTCGCCCAACAAGATGCGCAGCAGATCCTGACAAAACGCCATCAGGCGATGATGGGGTTCGGCATCGAGCAGATGGGATAGATCCCACTTATGCAACATGGCCACCTGCGGGCTCTGGGCACCGTGACGGGCCAGCGCGCAGAGATCGAGCCAGAGATAGCCCCAGTGGAGCTCCTCCACCGGTAGTTGCAGGGTATCGAACAGGCCGACCGCCTGACCGTGGCGATCGCCCGCCCACTGGCTGAGCAGATCGGCAAGCAGGGGGAACTGGCCAGTCAGACTGCGCTGCCACTTCTTGCGCTGTTCGCTGGCGATGACGGGATCGGCCTGCTGCAACCAGCCAAGCCAGAGCAGGGCGCTGAATGAACGGGGCCACTGGCCCGCCTCACCCTCATCGGTTGCCTGCCACTGGCCCAGCGCGGTGAGCAGCCGCTCGCCAAGCGGGCCGCTCTGGCTTTGTTGGGCCAGCGCCTGCAGGGCTGGCCAGCCGGGGGCGGCATCCTTGTCCTCGCCGGTTGGCGATGTGCTCTCGCCATCCCCGCAGAGCCAGCGCCACTCCGCCTCGAACGCTTTGGCCCTGGCCTGCACCTCGGGGGCGCAGCGCACCAGCGCATTGGCCAACGGCCAGCGCTCTTCATAGGGGGCATCAAGCAAGAGTTGCAGCGAGAAGTGCTCCAGCAACATTTGCTGCCAGGCGGGGCTGGAGCCCGCCAGCAACTGGTGAGCGTCCGGGGTATCGAGCAGGGTCAGCAGATCGCTGGCCGAGAAATAGGTGGGGATCTCCCCCGCCTTGCCGCGGCAGAGCTCGCGCACCACCGCATGGGTGAGATCCTGCCCGGTCAATGAGGGCACCCGGCTCCAGTCCGGCGCCGGGCAGAGACCGGCACGCACCCCCAGGATCAGCGCCAGCGTCCCCTCGGCGGTCAGGCTCCACTGCTGCTCCCCGCGCAATCTGACCAGCCCCGCATCCTGCAATCGGGTCAGTTTATCGATCAGGGCATGGCCTATCGCCAGTTGTTCTTGCAGCAAACGGGTACTGGCAACGCGCTGCAATTGCAGGGTGGCGAGCAGGGCATAACTATCCGAAGAGAGGGTGGACGCAGACATCAAGACTCACGGGCAAGTGCAAAAGCGGAATTTTAACGGTAAAGCGCCAGCGGCTCGACCCTTTACCGTGAAATAACTCAAAAAAAAAAACGGCCATCCATGATGACCGTCGAAAGTAACGAAGGAAATAGCCGGATCATCCGGTTACCTCCCACAGCGGGAAAATCGGGAGCGCTAGCCCCTAATTCGTGGAGCCAATGCTAGAGGTTGGCGCCCGAAAAAGCTTTGAAGCGGATCACAGTTGAAAAGGATTTCTGAAAACGGTTTCAATTTTTAGCGGCAAAAAACCATGATTTCGCGCCAAATGAGCCATGTCCCAACCCCTCCTGCTCACCCGGCACAAGCGGTAGAAAACCCTATAACGGTCGCTTGCCGAACGCCCCTGTGCGGGCAGCTGTCAGCTGTATAGCTTCATCAAAACCTGCCGCCCGCAGGCTAGGTTTCAGGGCAACCGGACATGGCCGAGATGGGCCAGGAGAGCACGAATCGGCTCCCTCCCCGTCCGGTAGATTGGCAAACCGCGCTGCCACCGTGCGCCTCGGCAATCGCCTTGACCACGGCGAGTCCGAGTCCGCTCCCGCCGCTCTTGCGCGAGCGTGACGGATCTCCCCGACGAAACGCATCGAAGATACAGGCGGCGACCTCCTCGCTGATGCCAGGCCCCTCATCTTCCACACTCAGGACACACACACTCTCCGAGCGATACAGCCGCACGGTCAGCAGGCCCGGCAGCGCGTGCTTCTGGGCATTTTCCAACAGCGCCATCAGAGCCTGACGGATACGAAACAGATCGCAGCAGACATGAAGTTCGCTATCGAGCTCCCGCTGCAACACAAATCCGCTCGCCGCCAGAGGGCTGGCAAACGCCTCAAGCACCACGGCAAGCTCATCGGCCAGCCTGACCTCGGTCCGCTGCAACTCCAGATGGCCACTGTCGTTGAGGCTCAATACCCGCAAATCCTCGATCAGGTGATTGAGCCCCTCCACCTGACGCAGCAACCCCTCGAAGAGTTCGCTGCTGGGAGGAAATACCCCTTCAGCCAGCCCCTGCAAACGGCCGCGCAAAATGGTCACCGGAGTGCGCAACTCGTGGGCGATGGCGGCATTCCAGAACTCCCGCTCGCGGGTCATGCTCTGCAGTCGCTCGGCCATGGCGTTGAAGTCGCGCACCAGTTGCGCCGTCTCCCCGATCGCCTGCTCATCCTCCGGCACGCGGGCATCGAGTTTGCCCTCGGCCACCTCACGCAGGCTGGTTGCCACCGAGTTGAGGGGAGTCAGGATGCGGCGAGAGAGGCGAACCGCCACGTACAGCGCCATCCCCAATGCAATGAGAATGGTGGAGCCGATCCATAACATCTCGACTCTGGAGGGCACCCAGGTCTCGGAGATGCTGCCCGGCACAAACGCCACGGCGATGCCATAAAACACATAGGTGCCGATCACCGCGAGGGAGATGATGCCAAGCGTCATCAAGCCCAGAGAGCGGATGATCTGCCTGCGAAGGCCGGGCGCCGATTTCATGCATCGCTCCCGAAGCGATAGCCAACGCCCCAGACACTGGCGGGGACCCCCTGAATGCCGTGTGCCTCCAGTTTTTTGCGCAACTTGCTGATGTGGCTATCCACCGTACGCTCCTGGGTATCCCCCTCCGGCAAGCAGTGAGTCAGCAGTTCGGCGCGACTGAACGCCCGTTTCGGCGCCCGCATCAAAGAGGCGAGCAACTTGAACTCGGTCAGGGTTAGCTCCAGCACCTGCTGCTGGTCATCGCGGAAAATGCTGGCCTCGTGGCTCTCCAGATCGATCTGAAACTGGCCGACCCGCAGCACGTTCGCCGTGGCAGGCTTTACGGCCCGGGAGCGCCTGAGCACGGCCTGCACTCGCGCCACCACTTCGGCCGGATTGAAGGGTTTGACCACATAGTCATCCGCCCCCATGCGCAGCCCCATCAGCTTGTCGAGATCCTGATCGAGGGCGGTCAGCATGATCACCGGCGTATCGCCACGCGCCCGGATCTCGCTGAGCACCTGCCAGCCATCCAGTTGCGGCATCTGCACATCCAGCAGCAGGAGGTCGGGTTTGAATGCCTGATGCATGGCCAGCGCTTCACGGCCATCGGCGGCGTGCAGGGAGCGCAACCCATGACGTTGCAGGTAAGCGGCGAGGATGTCGGCGATCTCGGCTTCATCCTCTGCAATCAGTACCAGTGACTGGCCCGCCGGGCTGGCGGAAGCATTGAGATGGGACATAGTCGGACTCAAAAAAAGGTGGCGTTGAACTTTATCATCGCCTCCATGGATTCTCCACAAAGCCTCGAATCATTCGCAATAGCCCCTCGCCATAATGGCCGCTCGATGCACTCTTCGGTCACATCACACCGGAGAGACGGTTTAACGAGGTGAGTGGATGATGTTTGTAAAACAGCGGTATGCGGGCGCCCTGCTCGCCGTCATTGCCGCATTCGGGTTGGCGGGTTGCGATGTCGCGCCACAAGAGCAGGAGGCACCCGCTCTTCCTCAGGTGTCGGTGCTGACATTGACTGGTCGGGAGCTGGTCATCAGCGAGGATCTGCCCGCTCGGGTGGCGGCACTGCGCAGCGCCGACATTCGCGCCCAGATTAGCGGCATCGTACAGCGCCGCCTGTTCGAGCAGGGCGCCGAGATCAGCGCAGGCACAGTGCTGTTCCAGATAAACCCGGCCCCCTTCAAGGCCGATGTCGACAGCGCCGCCGCCGCATTGCAACGGGCCGAGGCCGTGCTGGCTCGCGCCCGCATCCAGATTGAGCGCCTGCAGCCGCTGCTGCGCACCGACGCCATCAGCCGCCAGACCTATGACGATGCGGTCTCCCTGCGGGATCAGGCGGCCGCCGATGTAGCCCAGGCCAGGGCGACTCTGGCCCGGCACCAACTGAACCTGCAATTTGCCAGCGTGGAGGCCCCCATCGCCGGACGCATCGATCAGGCGCTGGTGAGTGAAGGGGCTCTGGTGTCCCCCACCGATACCACTCCCATGGCCCGGATCCAGCAGATTGATCAGGTCTACGTCGATGTGCGCCAACCGGCCTCGGTGCTGGAATCCCTGCGCCAGCAGGCTGGCTCAACGGCACCGGAACTGGCGGTGGAGATCCTCGGTAGCAATGGCAAGCCGCTCGGCATGCAGGGGCGCATCCTCTTCTCCGGCATCGAGGTCGATGCCGGAACCGGCGACGTGCTGCTGCGGGTGCTGGTGGATAACCCTGAGCGGCGGCTGTTGCCCGGTCTCTACGTGCAGGCGCGCATTCCCCGGGCCCGCTATGCCAACGCCCTGACCGTGCCCCAGCAGGCGGTAGTTCGCACCTCGGGTCAGACCAGCGTGTGGGTGGTGGATGGCCAGGGGCAGGCACAACTGGTTCCGGTCAATACCGCTGAACTGGTGAATAACCAGTACCGCATCGCGTCCGGGCTCAGTGCTGGGCAACAGGTGGTGATCGAAGGGATCGACCGTCTGACCCCGGGGGTTCAGGTCATTGCCTCCCCCTGGCAACCACCCACCGTCAGCCAACCGGCTGACGGTGGCATTCGCTGAATCGGAGAGTTATCCATGCCGCAGTTTTTTATCCATCGCCCGGTGTTTGCCTGGGTGATCGCCCTGTTCATCGTGCTGGCAGGGGTCATCGCCATCCCCAAGCTCCCCATCTCCCGCTATCCCTCGGTGGCGCCGGTGTCGGTGACCCTCTATGCCACCTATCCGGGCGCCACACCGCAGACCCTGAATGATGCGGTGGTGAGCCTTATCGAGCGCGAGCTGTCGGGAGTGAAGAACCTGCTCTACTTCGAGTCATCGGTAGATGCCTCCGGCAGCGCGCAGATCACAGCCACCTTCAAGCCGGGCACCGATCCGGAGCTGGCCCAGATGGACGTGCAAAACCGCATCAAGGCAGTCGAACCCCGCTTGCCACAGGCGGTGCGGCAAACCGGCCTGCAGGTGGAGTCCGCCTCGTCCGGCTTTCTGATGATGGTCGGTATGACTTCACCGGATGGCCGCTTCGATGAGGTCGCGCTGAACGACTACATGGCCCGCAATATCGTGCAGGAGCTGCGCCGCATCGACGGAGTGGGGCGAGTGCAGCTGTTCGGCGCCGAGCAGGCCATGCGCATCTGGGTGGATCCGGGCAAGCTCGCCGCCTACGGGTTGACCATCAGCGAGGTGGCGCAGGCCATCGAGCAGCAGAACGTGCAGATTGCACCGGGGCGCCTCGGCGACGAACCCGCCCTGCCTGGCCAGCGACTGACGGTTCCCCTCACGGTAGAGGGGCAGCTGACCACTCCCGAGGCATTCGCCGCCATCGTACTGCGGGCAGGTGCCGATGGCGCCAAGCTGGTGCTGGGTGACGTGGCCCGGGTCGAGCTGGGGGCGCAATCCTACGCCTTTTCCAACCGCGAGAACGGGGTGGCTGCCACCAGCGCCGCCATCCAGCTCTCCCCCGGCGCCAACGCCGTACGCACCGCCGATGCGGTACGCACTCGCCTTGCCCAGCTCTCGCCAACCCTGCCGGCGGGCATGGCCTATTCGATCCCCTTTGACTCGGCCCCCTTCGTCAAGGTCTCCATCGACAAGGTGATCCACACCCTGCTGGAAGCCATGGTGCTAGTGTTCCTGGTGATGTTCCTCTTCCTGCAGAACCTGCGCTACACCCTGATCCCGGCCATCGTCGCCCCCATCGCCCTGCTCGGCACCTTCGCGGTGATGCTGCTGGCCGGCTTTTCCATCAACTCCCTGACCATGTTCGGCATGGTGCTGGCCATCGGCATCATCGTCGACGACGCCATCGTGGTGGTGGAGAACGTCGAGCGCCTGATGGCCACCCAGGGGCTATCGCCCAGGGAGGCGACATCGCGGGCCATGAAGGAGATCACCGGGGCGGTGATCGGCATCACTCTGGTGCTCACGGCGGTGTTCATCCCCATGGCGTTCGGCAGCGGCTCGGTCGGGGTCATCTACCAGCAGTTCACCCTGTCGATGGCGGTGTCGATCCTGATTTCCGCCTTCCTCGCCCTGACCCTGACGCCGGCGCTCTGCGCCACCCTGCTGCGTCCGGTCAGCCCGGATCACCATGAGAAGCGCGGTTTCTTCGGCGCCTTCAACAGGGGCGTCGAGCGGCTCACCGCAGGCTACAGCGTTCGGGTCACCCGGCTGGTCGGGCGCAGCGGACGCATGATGGTCACCTTCGCCACCCTCTGCGCCGTGCTGGCCATTGCGGCCACCCAGCTGCCCTCCTCTTTCCTGCCGGACGAGGATCAGGGCTACTTCATGACCTCCATCCAGTTGCCGACCGGCGCCACCAGCGAGCGCACCCTGGCCGTCATCAAGGAGTTCGAGGCCCATGTGGCCTCTCGCGAGGTGCTCGACACCAATCTGGTGGTGCAAGGCTTCAGCTTCTCCGGCGCCGGCCCCAATGCGGCCATGGCCTTCACCATGCTCAAAGAGTGGGATCAGCGCCATGGTGCCACGGCTGCCGAGGAGGCTGAGCTGGCACAGGCCGCCATGGCCAACAGCAAGGAAGGCACCGTGATGAGCCTGCTGCCGCCCGCCATCGACGAACTGGGCACCTCTTCGGGTTTCACGCTCTTCCTGCAAGACAGGGCCAACCAGGGGGAGGCCGCGCTGCTGGCCGCCCAGGCGCAGCTGCTGGCACTGGCGGCCCAAAGCGAAGTGGTGAGCGATGTCTATCCCGACAGCCTGCCCCCCGGCGAGAGCATTCACCTCGAGATCAACCGGCAGAAGGCCGAGGCCATGGGACTCTCGTTCACCAGCGTGAGCAGCACCCTGTCGGCGGCGATGGGATCGCTCTATATCAACGATTTCCCCAACGGCGGTCACATGCAGCAGGTCATCCTGCAGGCCGACGCCAAGGCGCGCATGCAGCTCGATGACGTACTCGGCCTGCGGGTGCGCAATGCCAGCGGCGGCATGGTGCCCCTGCGGGAGGTGGTGACGCCGACCTGGCGCCAGTCGCCGCAACAGATGATGCGCTTCGAGGGCTTCCCCGCCGTGCGTCTCTCCGGGAGTGCCGCCCCCGGGGTTTCCAGTGGCGCCGCGATGGCGGAAATGGATCGCCTGGTGGCGCAATTGCCGCCAGGCTTCGCCCTGGCCTGGACGGGACAGTCGCTGCAGGAGCGCCAGTCGGCGGCCGAGGCCCCCCTGCTGATGCTGCTGTCGGCGCTGGTGGTCTTCCTGGTGCTGGCGGCACTCTATGAAAGCTGGTCGATCCCGCTCTCGGTGATGCTGGTGGTGCCGCTGGGCCTGCTCGGTGCCGTCGCGGCCGTGATGCTGCGCGGCATGCCCAACGACGTCTTCTTTAAAGTAGGCATGATCACCATCATCGGGCTGTCGGCCAAGAATGCCATCCTCATCGTGGAGTTTGCGCGCCAGTTGCACAGTGAAGGGCGCTCACTGCTTGATGCGGCTGTCACTGCTGCCCGCCTGCGCCTGCGCCCCATTCTGATGACGTCGCTGGCCTTTACTCTCGGTGTGGTGCCCTTGATGCTCGCCAGTGGCGCCAGTGCGGAGACTCAGCACGCCATCGGCACCGGCGTGTTTGGCGGCATGATCAGCGGCACCCTGCTGGCCATCTTCTTCGTACCGGTCTTTTTTGTCTTCATCATCGGGGCGCAGCAGCGCCTGCACTCCTGGCAGGCACGGCGAGCATCCAACGGCATTCATCCGGGCCGATGACCACAGATACACAGGCAGCCGGATAGTCCCTCAGCACATAACCAAAAGAAAAAGCCCAACCTGCTAAACAGGTTGGGCTTGGTATGTGGCGGAGAGACAGGGATTCGAACCCTGGGTGGCATTGCTGCCACAATTGATTTCGAGTCAATCCCGTTCGGCCACTCCGGCATCTCTCCGTGGGGAGAGAGTTTTACCCAAGCTGGGCCGAGGATGCAATAAAAATTTCTTAGATATCAAATGGCTGAATCAGCTATCTGGGAGCAGGCTCACAATGCGGCGCGTGATGTTCGCGTTGCCAGGCCACCCTGCATCCACCCGCCATTAACCCTCTCGCACACCCGGCCATTATCCATATCGTGGTATTCCCCTATTGCCAGGAGGCGTCTCTTTTTCCTGCTTAGCGCTCAAATTTATGGGTGATGCCGATTTTGGCAGGTTTCCTATGTATCCCCACATCATTGCGAGTGCGCGGCAAGCTGGTAATCATGGGCTGATTGAGGAACAATCGCGCCATCCTGGCGGCTGTATTGATGATGTTCCGCCCCGATTGAACTGATGGATCTTCTTATGCGATTGCCGAAAATCAAGCCCCTACCCTTAACGCCCGCCCTTTCCATGCTGCTGGCAGCGATCCTGCTATGCGCGGCGCCGGCAGAGGCCAAACGCTACCCGCTGCCACCTGCCGGGAGTCGCCTCATCGGTGAGCTGGAGGATTACATCATCCAGCAGAATGAACATCTGGAGCTGGTTGGCAAAAATACGCAAATTGGATTTTTGGCGCTGCTTGAGGCAAATCCGGGTGTAGACCCCTATTTACCCAAGCCTGGCACCCGCTTGACGCTGCCCACCCAGATGCTGCTGCCTGATGTGCCTCGCGAGGGGATCGTCATCAATCTGCCCGAACTGCGTCTCTACTACTTCCCCAAGGGGAAAAGCGAGGTCATCGTGCTGCCCATCGGGATTGGCGATATCGGCCGTGAGACACCCGAGATGACCACCACGGTCATCGAGAAGAATCCCAACCCGACCTGGGTACCCGGCCCCATGGTGCGCAAATCCTGGTTGGAGCAAAAAGGGATCACCCTGCCCGCCGTGGTGCCCCCCGGCCCGGAGAATCCCCTCGGCAAGTTCGCCATGCGCCTTGGTTACGGCAAGCGTGACTACCTGATCCACGGCACCAACAAGGATTTTGGCGTTGGCCTGCGGGTAAGTGCAGGCTGCATCCGGCTGCGACCTGACGATATCGAGGCCCTGTTCAAGATTGTGCCGATCGGCACGCCGGTACGGGTCATCAATCAACCGGTCAAGGTAGCCATCGAACCGGATGGTCGCCGCTGGCTGGAGGTACACTCCCCGCTCTCCCGCACCGAAGAGGAGCTTGAAAATGGCGCCCCGCTGATGCTATCACCGGCCGTAGAGAGCTTTATCAGCGCACCTGATGTGATGCAGGATGAGGTGACGGCGGCGCTGGAGAGCAAAAATGGCCTGCCCCGCCCCATCAGCAGTTAACTCATCAGCACCATACCGGAGTTGCCTCACGTCATGAAATACCTGCTTCTCATGCTCATGGTGGTCTGCCACCCCCTGTGGGCAAAAGACATCCTCTGGATGAGCAATGGCGACCGTCTGACCGGTACCATCGAAGAGATTGGCGATGAGTCGGTACGCATCTCTTTGCCCTATACCGGTGCCGTTACCGTCAAGCGGGATGCCATCAAGCGCTGGCGACTAGAGCATCAGGATAAACCCAAGGCGACCGCCAAAGGTGGATTCACCCTGTTCAAGGATGAGCAGGATGAACGCAAGGCCTGGCTCTGGACCGGTAGTGGCGATCTCAACATCAAGCTCAAACACAAGGACAAACGCACCAACAACGTCAACTTCAAGGGCAAGACCGAGTTGGCCAATCTGGACTGGCGCTACAGCTTCTCCGGAGAGTACTCCTACGAAACGTCTGACAGCATCACCGATAACCACGACTACAAACTGAACCCGACCATTGACTACTTTTTCGATCAGCAGTGGTTTGTGCGCAGCTCGCTCAATGCCGAATATGACATGCTGGAAAGCAACTACCTCAGCCTCGACTATGGTACCGGGCCGGGTTACCGCTTCTGGAACGAGAAGCGCCGTCGGCTGGAGTTCGTGGCGCAAGGGGGTCTGCGCAAGGCCTACTTCAGGGAAGAGAGCGGGATTGGGTTGCTCTTCAAAGGCAACCGGATCATCGACTACCCCTTTGCCAGCATGAACTGGGATTATCGCCAACCCATCCCGATATGGCGGGAAAAACTGGAGC
Source organism: Aeromonas sp. s13 (assembly GCF_040907905.1). Taxonomy (NCBI): domain Bacteria; kingdom Pseudomonadati; phylum Pseudomonadota; class Gammaproteobacteria; order Aeromonadales; family Aeromonadaceae; genus Aeromonas; species Aeromonas sp. s13. The sequence continues at coordinate 199,894 of NZ_JBFOCS010000078.1, forward strand.
TGTTCAGTCAGGGGCGCTATCTGCTCTATCTGGATCAACCCTCACCCTATATCACTCTGAATCGAGATGTGACCGGCAGCGTGGGCTTGCGCTACTACTTCAACGACCACCTGCGCCTCTCCTGGTCGAGCGAGATGGAGTGGGAAGATGGCGAAGTGCATTTCGTCGGTCTCGAGCAAAAGTACAAAGAGACCGAATTCAGGCACCTGCTCAATCTGGGCGCCAGTTTCTGAGTCAACTGTAAACAGAAAGAGGAGCCAAGTTGGCTCCTCTTTCTGTTTTGGTCATCACCTGCCATGGCACTTCTCCGATGATGGAGCAGGCAACAGATGAGAAACCGGCCGTACGCTCAGATCAGTCCCCAAGCGGCAATCTGGTAGATCCATACCATCGCCAGCAGGGTGCCGACCAGCCCCATTATGACACCGATGCGCACCATCTGGTGACTCTCCACCAGACCGGTGGCGTGGGCCAGCGCATTGGGCGGGGTACTGATAGGCAGCGACATCCCGAGCGAAACCGAAATGGTGACCGCCAGGATCAAGGTGTGGCTACCGCCCCACTCGGCCAGCTCCGGCATGCTGACCGCCAGTGCCGCCACCAGTGGCAGCAGCAGATTGGCGGTCGCGGTGTTGGACATAAAGTTGGCCATCACCACTGCCAGCAGACAGGCACCGACCAGTACCGCCAGCGTGGAGTATTCGTGGAACGGAATATGGGTGATGAGCCGCTCGGCCAACCCGGAGTCCTCCAGCGCCAGCCCCAGCGCGATACCGCCCGAGACCAGCCAGAGCACGTCGAGGGAGATCTTGTGCAGATCGTCCTTGGTGATGATGCCGGTGGTCAGGAACACAGCTACCGGGATCATGGCGACCACGTAGGAGCTCATGCCATGCAGATCCCCCAGTAGCCAGAGCACTATGGTGGTGATAAAGGTGAGGTAGACCACCCAGGCGCGAGGGGTCTGCATAAAGCGCCCCTCAATCTTGAGATCCATCCGCTTGAGGGTGCTCGGGAAGAAACGCCCCAGCAGGAACCAGCCGAGCAGCAACAGCAGCACCACGAAGGGCACCGCAAATCCCATCCACTGACCGAACGAGATGGCATGCTCGCCGGTCAGGTATTTGAGGGCCACTGCATTGGGCGGAGTGCCGATGGGAGTGCCGATCCCGCCGAGATTGGCCGCCAGCGGAATGGCCAGCACAAAGCCTATTTTGGCCGGGTCCTTGTCGGGGAACGCTGCCAGCACCGGGGTAAGGATGGCCAGCATCATGGCGGTGGTGGCGGTATTGCTCATGAACATGGAGAAGGTGGCGGTGATCAACATCAGCCCCAGCATGACGATCCGGGGATCCTGACCGAACGGGCGCAGCAGCACCCGCGCCAGATTGACGTCCAGATGGTACTTAGTCGCCGCAATGGCGAGGAAAAAACCGCCGAGAAACAGCATGATAACCGGCGAGGCAAAGGTCGCCATCACCTCGGTGGACTTGAGCAGCTCACCAAACCCCGGTTCAGCCTTGTCGGCAGTCATGAACCAGAGCCCCTTGTCGGAGAGCAGCAGCAGCTCCAGCACGATGATCAGCACCGAGGTAGCAAAGATAGGGATGGGCTCCAGGATCCAGCAGAGGGCGGCCAGCACGAAAATGGCCACGACCCGCTGCTCGATGACGGTGATCCCCTCCAGCGGGATCCAGTGGGTCGGGATCAGCAGGATGGCGAGGCTCAGCAGCAGTGGCAGAATAATCTTGTTATTGATGGGCACTATTGTCTCCAGGATCGGGAGTAAGAAGCCAATAGTGGCATAACATGCTATCGCCTCACGCGGCTATCTCGCCAAAATGAGAGCTGGCTAACTGCACGGCGCACCGTTTTGTGAGTCATATCAAGCTGGGGTCAGCGCGCGATGGCTGACGCCTCAACCCTTGCAACAAACAGGCAAAAAAACGGGCCCGCTGTTCGTTGCACACGACAGCGGGCCCGTTTCACCATTCATGCCGATGAGGGGGCTCAGAAGTAGATGCGGGTCACCGACTCGATGACGCAACCCGGGCGGCGGATCCCTTCGATCTCCACCTTGATCTCTTTGAGCAGCTCCAGCCCACCCTTGATGGGGGTGACCCGGGCCAGCTTGGTGCGGGCGCGGATGTTGCTGTCCACCTTGATGGGGTACGGGAAACGTACCTGATCCAGCCCGAAGTTCACCACCATGCGGGCGGTCGGGAACTCGGGGGTGGCCTCATCGACCGAGCTGGTCAACTGCGGCAGCAGCGCCAGGGTCAGGAATCCGTGGGCGATGGTGGTCTTGAAAGGCGACTCGGCGGCCGCACGCTCCGGATCGGTGTGGATCCACTGGTGATCCCCGGTTACTGCAGCAAACTGATCGATCATCTGCTGGCTGACGTGCAGCCACTCGCCGACATGGGTCTCTTCACCAATGCGGGCCTGCAGGGCGGCATAGAGCTCGGCCGCCTCGGCCGCCAGCTCAACAGCGGGTTCCTGAGCCACGGCAGGCTGACCGTTGGCTACTTGTGCCACGGTTGCTGCATCCTGTTGCTGCTCGCTCTGGGACTCGGCTTGCAAGTCCAGCACACGTCCCAGCAAAGGGTGAAGATGTGCCTTTTGCTGAAACTCACGCCAGTAGTCGCGGATCGCCGGAGAGAGCCAATCCTTGAGCTCAAAGGGGTGCTGCGCCAGAATTTCGCGCTTGCGCTTCAGAAAATCGACAACTTTCATCTACCGATCCCTATTTGATTCAATGCCTGTAAAGAGGTCTAACCAGTCCTATTTTATTAAAGTTTCAGCTGTAAGTGCAAAAAAATCTCGGCGTACACCTGTACCAAGGCGGAAGTAACTACTTATACCATGTAAACCAGCACGATCTGCCAATGAGGAAATCGATTGCCAAAGATGCCGCCAGCAGGGGAAATTCGCGGTGCTCATCATGAAAAAAGGCCCTCATCGGGCCTTGTAGTGGGGACTCAGCGCGCGCTCGACCAGCCGCGACGCAATCCCTCTTCATCCAGGAAGGACCAAGCGAGGATCCGGCTCACCTTGTTGCCCTGTGCCATGTCGATCACCCGTACCTGACGGGCTCCCACACGGCTCAACGCCTTTTTCGCCCCCGGCAGGTTCTCTTTTTTCGACACCAGCGAGCTGAACCAGAGACACTGAGTGGCAAACTCCTTGCTCTGGGCAATCATGTTGGCCAGAAACGCCGCCTCGCCCCCTTCGCACCAGAGCTCGGCCTTCTGGCCGCCGAAGTTGAGCACAGGGGCGCCTGTCACCTCCTTGCCCAGATTGCGCAGCTTGCGCTCCGTCCCCTTGCTCGCCTCTTCCAGCGATGCATGGAACGGCGGATTGCACAGCGTCAGGGCGAAGCGCTCCTTCGGCCCTATGATGCCGCGAAACACATGGTTGGGGTTGCCCTGCAGGCGGCACTCAATCTGGTTGCCGAGTCCGTTGCTCTTGGCCAGCAGGGTGGCCGCCTTGACCGAGACCGGATCGATATCCGATCCGACAAAACGCCAGCCATATTCACGGGCCCCCAGCAGCGGATAGATGCAGTTTGCCCCCACCCCGATATCAAGCACCCTCACCCCCTTGCCGGTAGGGAGCTGGCCTGCGCTCTCGGCCAACAGGTCGGCCGCCCAGTGCAGGTAATCCACCCGTCCCGGGATAGGCGGGCAGAGGTAACCGGCAGGCAAATCCCAGTGGGCAATCCCGTAGTGATGAGCCAGCAGGGCGCGATTGAGGGTCTTCACTGCATCGGGATCGGCAAAATCGATGGTGCGGGTGCCGTAGTCATTGATAAAGACGTGGGCAGCCAACTCGGGAGTTCGCAGGCAGAGCGCCTCAAAGTCGTAACCTGCCTGATGGCGATTACGGGAGTGAAGTCCGGATTTGCGGTCGCCCGACTTGGGGCCACCGGCTGATTGTATGCGGGGTTTCATGCTGAGCCTGCCGAAGAAAACGGGCCCACACTATAGTGATTTGACTCGGGAAAGTCTAAACGAGGGCAATAAAAAACCGGGCTATCGAGCCCGGTTCAAGTGAGGTTGGAAAAACAGTCCGTACTGCGAGCCGTTTGTCCAGCCTGACTCAGATATCGATCCGGCGAGCTTGCCAGAACTTGTTGCGCCAGTATTGGCTATCGAGCTTGGAGCGCGTCACACCGGCTCGAGTCGAGGCATGGATGAATTCACCATTGCCGACATAAATACCAACGTGGTTGAGACGACGATTGATTTTGAAGAAGACCAGGTCACCCTCGACCAGATCCTGCTTGGAAACGCGCGTCCCTTCGTGGACTTGGGAGCGGGTATCGCGGGGTAATTCGATACCGACGGCATTGCGGAACACTTCACGGGCAAAGGCGGAACAATCGATACCGCGCTGGCTGCTGCCACCCATCCGGTACGGAACACCACGCCACTCTTTATATACAGTCAGGATTTCATTCACATCGGGTGTCTGGGAAGCTTCCGGTTCGATGACAGGTTCAACCATGGAAACTTCGATCTTGCTCGCGACCTCGGGTTGGGGTGCCGAGGCACAACCCACCATTCCGAGCGCGACCAGCAGTAGCATCAGGTGGCGCAATCCTTTATCCCCGCTAAATAGTAAATCTTGTT